>JAJDJJ010000028.1 GCA_030267125.1 Bacteroidales bacterium OttesenSCG-928-B11 | reverse complement strand
TTTTGCCAGAAGTTATCGGAAAGCATGTCGGCAGAGTCCAAGGAAGTGAGGGTTGACGTGTGATAACCGCCATTTCCGCCTCCGTTGGATGCCGCATAGCAATTGGTCATCGTGCCGTAGTTACCCACAATCTTTCCTCCTGAAGCGGCACCATTATTTACAGTTCCTTGAAAATAGCAGTTTCTAACTTGCGTGTTTGTGGATCCCATGTTTCCACCAACACCACCATTATCAGAAGCAGATGCGCCCCAAATATTACCATGTGTCACAGCACAGTTTTCGATAATCAATTTGGGACTCTGATTGTATGCGGAGCTGACGATTCCGGCTGCGTTCCGCCCCACTACCTCTACATTGATCGCCATACAATTTTTAACAAGAATGGGATTACTCCCTTTTGCTAAGGCCACAATAACCGCCTGCACGCTATACGCCCTTACGTAAGCGCCTTTCACGATGACATTCTGCACAACGGCTGTATCAGTGGCCGAGTTCCCTTGCACTGCGCCGAATAGCCCGGCGTTGTAACTGCCGCCATTGACCTCCCCTTTATCACAATAAAGGTTATAGATAACATTATGGTGCCCATCGAATTTGCCGGAGAACACTATCGTGGTGGTGGTTTCTCCTGTGGCTCCCAAACCGCCGATCGCCGGCCAACTATTCGTTGTCGAACCGTCGGCATTGAGCCAAACGTCCGACATGAGATTGACGGTTTTCCCGACAAACTTATTCCCTCCATTCACCAATTCAGCCAGTCCGGCTAATTCCTCTGCCGTATAAATATCATAAGATGTGGCAGTAGGGTCGCTTGTGTACCAGTCGGTGTCCGTTGATCCATCCCAAGCCGTCTGGGAATACCCGAATGGGAGATAAAGGAATAGCATCAATACTAAAACTGGAAATAATTTCCATGGATAATTGTGTACAGATTTTTTCATAATACTTTTTTTAGGTTAATAATAATTTGAATTTATATTTTACATATAGGATCTCATTCTTCACATTACTACTACCAACAACCTCTATCAAACTTCCAAATACGAGCGTCAAAAATAAAACAGAATATTTATAAATCCAATAGAAAAAGAAGAAAAAAAATGATTTTTCAAAAAATAAATATCCTCTCGAATGTTTTTTATATCAATTATTTTTCTACTTTTGCTGCCGCAAATTTATTACTTAACCAATTTAAAGAAAGAGGTATTATTTATGATCGTCGTTCCCGTAAAAGAAGGTGAAACTATTGAAAGAGCCTTAAAAAAACTGAAAAGAAAATTTGAGAAAACTGGCGTTGTGAGAGAGCTGCGCGACAGACAAAAGTTCACTAAACCCAGTATAACCAAAAGGGAACAAAAGCGCAAAGCCATCTATGTGCAACAACTTCACTCGAAAGAGCAAGATGCGCAATAGCGGGAAAAAAAGCAGACTATCCAGTCTGCTTTTTTTATTGATTCCTCTTTAAAAATCCACCTTCCGTCCTTCATTTTCCTCCTATTTGAGGTTCGTCAAATGATGTATTTTCTTTTTCTGCCATACATTTATAAAATATACACAAGTAAAAGTTGAGTAAATTACACTATTTTTACCGCACTTAAAAAAATTTAATGTATGAGAAAAAAAACTTTATTATTTGTCCTTATTTCATTGTTTTTCAATTTAGCTCATGCCGCCTACTTGCGGGATGTACCCCGACAGCTAATCCAACCTAACGGGGATACGCTACACTGCTTTACCACAGGCGACGAGTTTTACAGTTATCTACACGACGAGAATGGCTATACGATCGTGCAGGACGAGAAAACCGGTTATTTTGTTTATGCGACAAAAGCGGGGGATGCCATTATACCCACCACACACATCGCCGGAAAAACCAATCCTGCGGCGGTGAATCTCACCCCGCACGCCATCATCTCCGCCAAGGAGTGGCAACTTCGCAGAGACAACATGATGAATGCTGTGCCCTCACAATCGAATTCCAAATCATCCAACCGCAACAAAGGGCACATCAACAATTTGGTTATTTCAATCCGGTTTAATGGGGATGCCGATATCGCGACACCCTTCAACACCTTGGAAAGCATGTTTAATGATTCCAGCACAGTCACTTCCAACTCCATGTATAACTATTTTAAAACAGCTTCATACAATCAACTAAGCATCATTTCTTATTTCTATCCACAACCCGATAGCAACGTGGTATTGTCGTACGAGGATATTTATCCGAGGAATTACTATCTACCCTACTCGGCTACCAACCCCGAAGGTTACACAGAAAGGGAGCGTAATTCCCGCGAGTTTGCACTTTTGGCGCGCGCCGTGGAGTATGTAAAAGACTCCATCCCTGCCGATCTGAATTTGGATTACGATGGCGATGGCCGCGTGGATAACATCTGCTTTGTAGTCAAGGGTAGCGTAGGCGATTGGAGCGACTTGCTGTGGCCCCATCGTTGGTCTCTTTATGGCGAAGACGCCTATATTGGGGATTTGAGAGTGTGGGATTTCAACTTCCAATTGGAGAGTTCTCCCTCCTATTTCAACAATTCCGTACTGTGCCACGAAATGTTTCACACGTTAAGTGCGCCGGACCTCTACCGCTATTATGAACACACCGATGTTCACCCCGTGGGAACTTGGGACTTGATGGAGGTAAACACCAAGCCGCCACAACATTCCACCGCTTACATGAAGATGAAGTATGGCAACTGGGTGGACAGCATACCCGAAATCACAGCAGCCGGCACGTACAGCCTCCGACCGGTAGGTTCGGCGACACCTGACAACATTGCTTACAAGATCGCCTCATCCGATTCCAATCAATTCTACGTGCTTGAGTTCCGCGATAAAACACTCAATTTTGAAAGCGGAATACCGGGAAGCGGCCTGTTAATCTACCGTATCGACACCCGTTTCAACGGCAATGCGTCTTTCAACAATGAGGATATTTTTGACGAGCTGTATGTTTTCCGTCCTAACGGCAGCGCCACCACCAATGGAAATTACAATTCAGCGCATTTCGGCGCGCATGTAAATCGTCCTGCTTTCAACAGCTCGACCAATCCCTCGGCCTTTCTCACGCAAGGTCTCGTTGATTTACTCGACATATCGGACATCACCATCCAAGGCGACAGTTTGGTATTCACATACAACAAAAATCCCGAAATATTCATTTCCGAAAATCTGCTCACATTAACCAGCCAAGAGGGAAGTTTTGCCGACTTCAATATTATCAGCAGTGTGGCATGGCAAATCACGGGGGGGAGGCAAGGCTGGTTGTCGTGGTCTCCGGAGTCGGGTACAGGGAGCAAAAACATCCGGGTTTTTGCAGAATCGGCAAACCCCACAACCGAGATGCGTTGCGACACCCTTATCATCTCTTCGCCCGGCATGCCCGACTTACTGCTGCAAGTATTTCAAAATGATTTGATTTTCATCGTTCCCGAAACACAGATCTCGTTTCCGCCCGAAGGCGGCCAGCACAACTTTGAAATCATCAGCGATATCAACTGGCGTTTTTTCGAAATTCCTTCCTGGATAACCGTTTCACCCCCGCAAGGCCAAGGTTCGGCTTCGCCGGTGATCAAAGCCACCAGCTACGATGGCGAATACAACCGCACCGAAAGATTGCGCCTTTATTCTCCTGCTAAAACCGTTTACATTGATGTGGTTCAACATGGATGGGGCACTATCGGTTTATCCGCAAATCAGCTATCTACACTCTCTATTTTCCCAAACCCCGTCAACAACGTTTTGAATATCCGGCAGACCAACACTAACGCCGCCATCACCAAAGTCGAAATTTTCGATCTTGCCGGCCGGTTGTTGTATACCGAAATCACAAATGACATCTCCGTCTCGCTCTCCATCGGAAAGCTATCGCAAGGCATCTACCTGACACGAATTCATTTCGAAGACGGAAGAAAAGAGAATGTCAAGTTAATGGTTGACTAACCGATAAAGAAACTGAAAAATCAATACATCTAATAAAGAGGAATTTTTATGATATTTTTCTTCTCCGGGACAGGCAATTCGCTATATGTGGCGCGGGATATCGCAAACAAACAGCAAGACACTGTGATTTCCATTGCAGAGTGCATCCAGCACAATCATTTCACTTTCACACTGGAAGAAGGTGAGACCGTCGGATTCTCTTTCCCTATCTATTTTTGGGGGATGCCAACTATTGTGGCAGAATTTGTCCGCAAATTGGTTCTCGAAAATTTCAAGAATACTTATTGCTATGTCGTTTACAATTGTGGTGGCAGCATCGGCAATACCGACAAGAAATTCAGTCAATTAATGAGCGGGAAAGGTCATCCTGTGACCGCTCATTTTTCGGTTTTCATGCCAGATAACTATATCTTGTTAATGGACTTGCTCACTCCCGCCGATGAAATCCCTCCCCTACTCTACCGCACCGACAAGCGTTTAGTTGCGATTAACAAAACCATCTCGCAACGTTCTGCCTCTACAATAAAACTACACCGGAAACCTTTTGCGAGTCTTTCAGCGGCCATTATGCACCCTTACTATCTCAAACACCGGAGCGTGCAGCCGTTCCACACCACCGATGCCTGCACCGCTTGCGGCATCTGCGCAAAAGCGTGTCCCTACGGCAGTATCACGTTGATCGACGGAAAACCGGTTTGGGACGGGGAGTGCACGCAATGTTTAGCTTGCTTGCACCGTTGCCCCGAACGCGCTTCGCAATACGGTAATAAAACTTATAATCGGGGACGGTATCTGAATCCGAATGTTTACTAATGTTATGCAACGGTAAAATATCGCAAATTTTCAGCCACTCACTTTTTACCAAATAATGGGTCTCCTTTTTTCTTCCTATTTTTAGTATTGATCTAAAAGTAGCAAAAAATTGGCCTGACACTAATTTTGTTTCACAATCTTATAGTGTATATTCCCTTGAGCTCTTTGTTTTTTGCCCGTTAGGGCATTCATATTAATAGAAACACATTCCACCCAAAATCAAAACCTCGTAGAGGTTTCACATTATTGGATTAAAAACATATCCCTCATCTGTTAATATATGAATCCCCGATGGGGATTTATTGTTGTGCAACACCTTGTCCTATTGATATGTATGTCCTACGGACAACAACTGCATCATATAACTTTGCCTGCTTATTTAAAATTATCAACGCAATATTTAACTACAGCCATATCATATTTCACTTTGGCGTGAAACCTCAAACCTGTTGTACTTGATAGAATCTTGCATAATGGCCATGCAGTTCCATCAGTTCTTGATGTGTTCCCGATTCGGCGACACGACCATCGCGGAGGAAAAGGATACGGTCGGCATTACGGATGGTGGAGAGGCGGTGGGCAATGATGATCGCTGTTTTTCCCTCCAGCAGTGTCTCCAATGCTTGTTGCACAAGAAATTCCGACTCATTGTCTAAGGCAGATGTGGCTTCGTCCAGGATCAGAATCTGTGGGTTTTTCAAGAATGTACGGGCGATGCTGAGCCGTTGTCGTTGGCCGCCGGAGAGCTTCAACCCGCGGTCACCAATCATCGTGCCGTAACCTTCAGGAAGCTGACTGACAAAGTCGTGCGCCTGTGCCATCTTAGCCGCTTCAATCACCCGTTCCTCCGCAACATGCTGCTGGCCAAACGCAATGTTATTGAAAACCGTGTCGTTGAATAAGATCGTATCCTGATTTACAATACCGATCAAGTCACGCAAATCTTTCAATATGATCTTTTTATTGTTGAGATTATCAATGCAAATTTCGCCGTGTTGTATGTCGTAAAATCTCGGCAGCAGATCTACTAATGTTGATTTTCCCCCTCCTGATGGCCCCACTACAGCAATCTTCTCTCCTTTCTTTATCTCAATATTAATATCTTGCAGCACGTAAATCGGCACACCGGTTTGCTCGCAATGCGGATCTTCTTGATAACTGAAAGTCACGTTGTTGAAAACGATATTCTCATTAAAAGTACTCTTCGTTTGCGCATCGGGAGCATTTTGGATCACATTATCGGCATCCATCACCACCTCGATCCGTTGGGCAGCGGCTTTTCCTTTTTGTATGGTATAATACGCTGAAACCAATTGTTTTGCAGGTTGTATTAATCGAGCGAAACAAACGATATACATAACGAAGACCTCCCCTTTGAAAGAGGGATCGGTGAAAACAAAGGACGAACCAATGAGCAGAATAACAGCGAGCGACACGATACTGAGAAGTTCCACCAATGGCGCACCCATTTCATTGATCCGCAATATTTTGGTCGATACTTTCGCATGATAGTCGTTGTCCTTTTTAAAATCTTCAGCCGTTTGCTCAATGATGTTGTAGCCTTTGATAATTCTCAATCCGTTGATCGCCTCATCAAACTTCACGCTCATCTTCCCCAGCACCTCTTGCGCCTTGGTGGCGTTGCGCTTGATACTCTTTCCTACTGCGGCTATAAATAATCCGGACAGAGGAAGTACGACTAACGATATGATTGTCAGCTTGGTATTAGCTATAAAAAGTGCTGTTAAGAAGAAGAGCAGCATAAATGGGTCGCGGCAAAAAATTTGAATGGAGGAGATAATAGACCACTCCACTTCTTGCACATCCGTACCCATGCGGTTAAGAAGATCACCTTTCTTGTGTTTGTGAAAAAACGAGAGAGGCAACGAAATCACTTTGGCATAGATATCTCTCCGAAAATCACGCAGTATGCCCGAACGGATCGGCGCCATGCAATACAGTCCCAAATAACGGAACAAACTACTAAGGAATGTGAAAAAAACCATGGTGAGTCCCGTTGCTATCAATGTGAAAATTGTTCCTTTCACAGCTATCAGTTGTCCCAGATAGTAATAGAATGTGGCAGCCGACAGTATGATTTCCGGTTTCTCCATAACAGCCGGCGTATCGCCAAAGAGCACCGAGAGAAATGGTATGATCGTGGTGTAAGAAAAGAGGGAAAAAAGTGCGTATAAGATATTAAAAAGTAATATTAACGCTATGTTTCCTTTGTAGGGAGACAGGTAATGAAGCGATTTTTTATACAAGTTCATTGGCTCTTTTTTTGTTAAAATCATCCCATAGTTGCCGAAGTGAAGCAAAAGAGTTTGACAATAAACCGGCCACCTCATCACACTTCACCCAACGGATCTCCGTAATATCCTCCTCAATCTGAGGTTTTGTATTTTCAAACCGATCGTTTTCCATCACAAACCAGTGTGTTTTTTTGAGTATGGCTTCCGCATCTTGTGTGTAGGTATGATAAGTCGGATTAAGTTCTTCACTAATTCGCAACGACATAACACCTGTTTCTTCAGCAACTTCACGGATAGCTGCTTCTTTTGGCGTCTCATTTTTTTCGATCTTTCCTTTCGGAAAATCCCAAAAACCACGCCGGTAAATCATCAAAATATCACCATTGCCATTGACCACAATACCACCGGCCGCCTCTATTTTCCGATATAATCCGAAACGGGTTTTCAAATTTTGCGCATTGTCTATTTCAATGGGAATGTCATCTATATATATTGTAATAGGATAATTCATAATCACAGTTTAACAAATTTTACAAGTTCTGAAAGGTTGTTTTTTTGGATACGAATAAGATAGGCGCCTTGTGCAAAACCGGAAATGTTAATTTCCGTTTTACAATGGGTTAACAAACAAGCATGTTGCAAATTCCCATTTATCGTATAGATTTCACAAGTCGCAGGTAAATTCATAGGATCGTCCATTGAAATAGTAATTGTTTGATCTGCTAATGTGGGATAAATCTGACAAATTTTTCTTTCATATTGCGAAGTAGTCAACGGACTCAGGTCGAAATCAAGCTCCGTCGGTTCTCCTGCAACCACTGTAGCCGACTTTGTCACGGGGTGGAACCCCTCGGCAGTGCACGTAATTTGGTATGTCCCCGGTGTGATTAACCGGCAATATTGTCCGGCATCATTCGTGGACACAAAGGATTTTTGCACTGCCTGGTCATGGTTTTCAACAAAAAGGGTTGCCGAAAGCGATTGCTGCGTGGAGGCGTCAAACACGCAACCGCGCACACCCTCGTGAGCTTCGAGGATAAAATCCAACAACGCTGTTCGAGTAGTATTCCAAATAGAGTTCAACTGATTGGCAGGAAAAATCTTCGAGTTACTTATCTCGATAGTAAAATCCCGACTTTCTTCGTAATATGTGACATAATCTTGTTGTGATCCATAGACAACATACCAATCTCCTCCCGACGTGACACCTGACGGGAAACCCCGCATATAGTTTGAATTGACACTCCGGCAACTTTCCACAAACCGGCGACTAACAGCATGCATCCAGTTTTTGTCGGGATGGGTGAGTTGCGAAGTCGTGTAGCTATCCCATGGATAATTAACCAATTCGGCGCCTCCGTGAAGCACAGCCGAAAGGACAAAGTTCTGTTGTTCAAAAAATCGCATGAAAGCTTCCGTTTCCGGCTCATAACCATTTTTTGACACTCCCAGAATAGTGGGAAAATCTCGGTTCAAATCAACAGAATTTGAATTTCCGCGAGTAGAGATCGGTGATTGCCCGATGATGTGATTGCCGGAATAATATGTGCCGTCGGGATTTTCCAACGGGCAAATCCACAAATCAACATGATCGATAATCTGCTGAATTTTGGGCTCATCTCGTTGAGAAAGAATCAAATCGGCGAGCCGAAGTAAGAGATAGTAACCGCAAATCTCATCGCCATGTATAGTGGACGAAAGTAAAACCGAGGGTTTGTAAGAATCATCACCATTATTAATATGTATAACCGGAATTAGCCTTCCTTGGGGAGTCGCCCTCATAATGGTATCTATTTTACAAATATCCGTATGGTTCGAGGCAAAATAAGATAATGTTTGCAAATAAGCTTCGTAGGTTGGATAGCGGTTCCAATTCGTGATCAATTCAAGATAAGAGTTTGTAATATCCACAGACTTAGCATCTTCAAGAAAAATAGAGTACGGGATATCCAATGTTATAAAATCAGCAAATGATCTTTTAGGTATCCATAATCGGACTTGGAAAAGATCGTTTGCCGTATTTTTTGAAATCTTATCTATCGAATATGTTATGGGCAGACTTCGTACTTCACCTATGCTTTTCACTTCAACATCAACATAGTACTCTGGAAGATCCGGCACATCATGCTGTCCGCAAAGTGCGAGTGGGAAAATGAGTAAAATGAAAATGATTAGCCGTGATATTCGCATTTCAGATTGAGCATTAATTTCTTATACTCATCCGCCAAAGTCTGAGAAATTCGAGTGAGGGGCAATCGCAGATGATATTCTATTTTTTGTTGCATGGTCAGTATCGCTTTGATACCGGCAGGATTTCCTTCTTTGAAGCAGGCTTGTGTCAAATCGAGGATATCGTCATGCCAGCGACGTGCTTCGGCGAAATCGCCATTGAAAGCTAAGTGTACGATTTGTGAATAGTGTCTTGGAAAAGCATTGGCAACCACGGAAACTAAGCCATCAATACCGATGGAAAGCAGCGGCAGTGTCAAAGCGTCATCACCGGAGATCACTAAAAAACCTTCGGGTTTATGCTTCACCAACTTCATAATTTGATTCATATTACCGGACGCTTCTTTGATGGCGATGATCTTCTCGTAGCGCTCGGCCAAGCGCATTGTGGTTTCAAACTCGAGATTGCAAGCGGTACGATGTCCCACATTATACAGTATAATAGGGCGTGGCGAATGGTAAGCGATTTCACTATAGTGCTCGTATAAACCCTCTTGCGAAGGTTTGTTGTAATATGGCGTAACCGACAGTATAGCATCCACACCCGTAAAATCAAAACAATCGAACTTCTCCAGAATGTCATTAGTACAAGGGCCGCCTAATCCCATAACAACAGGTAATCGTCCTGCATTGGCCCTGATAATCGTGCGTAAAACAGCTTCCTTTTCCGATTCGTTGAGTGTCGGGGTTTCACTGGTAGTACCCAAGGCGACCAAATAATCAACACCACCCGCGATCAAACTCTCCACCAAACCGGCCAGGTTTTCGTGATCCACACTTTTGTCATATTTGAATGGCGTAACCACTGCCACGCCTAATCCTCTGAATCTTGTATTCATACCGTTTCTCCAATTAATTTACGGGTATATAAATCTATATTGTCAATCAATGCTTTATTATTTGTCATTTTATCATCGATAAAAAGATCGTATAATTTCTCATGGTTATAATTTGCGCCGGTAATCAATCGTGCCTGCGACAATTGCAGGATTAGTTGAACCGGCAGCAGGTTTTTTTCTGTGGTAAAGTCAATAAGAATATCAAACTCTATATCGATAAAATCATTGACTTGCACCATATTAGGCTTCCCATACCAGTTTAGGTCTTTCAAGCAAAAATAGTCGGCAGTGAGTTGTTGCAGGCAATAAAACGGCACCTCTTTTTCTTTGATAAAAGCAACAAGCCTCACATTTTTGTTATGCTGCTGTAGTTTTGTAAAAATCGAAAAGATATTCTGATAAGCAGCTTCACTTTCTATGTGGCAGAGTAATCCTACGGTTTTCGCTTTGGCAAGCGAGGTAATGGCTCGCACCCGTCTTTGCTTCTTCTCTGAAATATATTTTGACAGAAACTTATTCTTTAACCAACCTATCATACTAACAATGTGTAATATATCTATTTGACTATCAATATTTATACTGTGTTTTCGCACAGATGCAAAGGTAAACTTTTTATTGACATCTGCTATTTTTTTTAAGATAAGCTCCCTATTTTACATACTCTAACAATGATAGATTATTCATAATTATACCCTTTGGAGTGCAAAGATGTGTGAATTTGTTAAAACTACACCTTTTAGGGTATAAAAAGATAAGGTGAAAATAGGGTTAGTGTTGCTCCATACTTCAGATTAACGGAGAAGGAGGCTCGCTTGATCATTGAAAATGTAAAATCGACAGTGGCGAGCTGGGAGGAACTTGCCGCTAAATATCAGATTCCCAAATCGGAACGTGACATCATGCGCTCTGCCTTCAACTATTGAGAATCGTCTTTAACTTTTCGACACTTGCATCGTACGTATTCTCTCCAAGATACTGTATCAGAGCGGCACTAATTGTTACTATTCACCCCCTCTTCACAAAATTAGGAGTAAGAAAATCAAGCATGATTCCCGATCAACTTATACCACGGAGAAATAATATCCGGAGGGGACATAGTTATCGAAAAACACTCTCATAATCTATGAATCGAGCATGATTCAAAAATCACCCAAGCGAATGATTATTTCCCATCATGCGAACTGCATCTGACCTTGTAATAAAAAAATATAAACGCATGAAATACTCCTTTTTCCGTACTTTCGCGATTATGAAACGCGGGCAGGCAGATTTACCTTTACATTATGGCACGGTTCCGCCGTGGTTAGCACAACGGATGGCGTTGTTGGGCGGTGCTATTGTGGAGGCAATCGTGATGGAATATGGTAAAAAAGCTTTCCTCCAACGGATGAGCGACCCGTTTTGGTTCCAGTCGCTGGGCAGCGTGCTGGGCATGGATTGGCACTCGTCCGGGATCACCACCTCGGTGATGAACGCATTGAAAAAGTCGGTAAACAAAAAGTCTGCGGAGCTGGGAATTTACATCTGCGGCGGTCGTGGGAAGTCTTCGCGGCAAACACCCGCCGAATTGCTGCAAATCGCAAACAAGACAGGATTGGATGGGGATTTATTGGTAAAACAGAGCCGGTTGGCCGCCAAGGTCGACAACAATGCTCTGCAAGACGGTTTCCAACTCTACCTTCACTCTTTCGTGTTGAGCGATGAAGGTGAGTGGGCGATTGTCCAGCAAGGGATGAATACCGATAGTCGTTACGCCCGTCGCTACCATTGGCTTTCCTCGCAACTCGAATCATTCACCGAAGAGCCCCACACATCAGTTTGTGGGAAAAATCAAGGCCTGATCCTGAACCTCACCGATAAAACCGCTGATTCCACCAAAGAAGGCATCCTCTCACTTACTCGAGAATCGCCCGTCAAGATCATGAAGGAGGCGATGATCATCTTGCCCAGTCATCACGAAGTGCACGCCAAAGATGTGAATTTGAAAAGATTAGGCGCTTGCCTCACCTTGGCACACGAGACGAATATCTCCGACATCGAATCGTTACTGCTATTGGAAGGTGTCGGGCCTCGCACCATTCAATCTTTGACATTAGTCAGCGAAGTGATTCATGGCACACCCTCCCGTTTCACCGATCCGGCAAGATTTTCTTTTGCTCATGGCGGCAAAGACGGACACCCTTTCCCCGTTCCTCTAAAAGTTTATGATGAGACAATCGACCATTTCGACAAGGCAATTCATAAAGCAAAATTAGGTGAAAAAGAGAAATGCGACGCATTAAAAAACTTAGCAAAAGTTGCGCAAGAGATCGAGAAAATATACAAACCCAATAACTATTTCGACAAATGGGTAGAGCATGAAAAGAACACCTCGTGGCAATACGGCGGCAAAACCGTTTTCGGTGATGCCAAAAAACCAACGGACACGGGACAACTGAAACTTTGGGAATAGAATCAATAAATGACAAATAACCGGATAATAATGCCCTACCCACCAACTTGTCCACTCGTCTACTCGTCTTACCCCCTTCATTAACCAATCATTAAATTAACATGGATATTTACGGAAAAGGATTAACAGCCTATTTTAACGGCAAATATGAAGCAGCGTTCGTTGTAGAGAGCGATGTGGCGGAACAGGAGATTTGGCCGATCGAGGTTTTCTTCAGAAATTATGCACAAATGCCGGCATTGGAACAGGAGGCGTTACGGTTATGTAAAGGGCGCGTGTTGGATATCGGAGCAGGAGCAGGAAGCCACGCGCTCTACTTGCAAGAGCAAGGACTGGATACGACAGCATTGGACATCTCTCCCTGCGCAACAAATGTGATGCGGAAACGGGGTGTGCGGGAAGTGATTGAAAGTGATTTTTTCACTTACGCCGAAGGGCAATTCGACACGCTGTTGCTCCTCATGAACGGCATCGGAATCGCCGGCAAGCTGGAACGGCTCCCCGAATTTTTCCAACAATGCCGTAAATTACTGAAACCCAACGGACAGATACTCCTTGACTCTTCCGACATCCTCTACCTCTTTGCTGAGGAAGACGGCAGTGTCATGATCGATCTCAATGCCGACTATTACGGCGAGATCAATTATCAATACTGTTTTCTAAACGAATGCGGGGATTTCTTCCCGTGGCTTTTCGTCGATTTCGACACGCTGAGTTCTTTTGCGGAAGAAAACGGCTTTAAATGCGAAATGGTAATGGAAGATGACCACTTTCAATATCTTGCACGGATAACGCCGCAATAGATAACGGAAGGGGCAGTTATGAATTATGAGTTATGACAACCATGCACCCCACTTTTCCTATGGCAATATGTTGTAGTCTTTTTCAATGCTTTTGAAAAGATTCTTAGGTGGAAATAAAACCAAACGTCCCCTGTCGTCGAAACATAAATCAAGATAGGTTGTTTATTACCTACATAATAAACATTAATAATTAGGACGATGAGAAAACTAGAAAACAAAGTTTCCATTATTACCGGTGCGGGTGCCGGGATGGGGAGGGCAATGGCGCTTTTATTTGCCTCGGAAGGAAGTAAAGTCATAGCCACCGACATTAACGAAAAAAATCTTAATTCACTACAGGAGGAGATCGGCAAAACGGGAGGAGAGGCAACCACTCTCGTTTCCGATATAGCTATCACTAAGGATATTGACGAGATGTTTGAGGTGGCGATGAAAAAATATGGCACAGTAGATATTCTTGTTAATAATGCCGGGATCATGGACAATTTCAGTCCTGTTGGAGAATTTGAAGATGAAACACTTCAAAAGATTATGGATGTGAATATTATCGGCCCTTTCAAAGCCATGAAAAGAGCAGTATGTATTATGGAAGAAAAAGGCTCCGGCAGCATTATCAATATCGGCTCCGTTGGCAGTCTTTTCGGCGCTCGTGCCGGAGCGGCCTACACGGCAAGCAAACACGCGCTTATCGGATTAAGTAAGAATACGGCGTTTATGTATGCTAAAAAAGGCATCAGAACCAACGTGATAGCTCCGGGCAGCATCAATACCGATATTGCGGAGAGTTATCAGATGCGGTATCTCAACGAAGACGCCTTCAACTATCTGAAACCCGGCATGGGGCTAAGCCCGAGGATGGGAGAGGCAATAGAAGTTGCCCGGATAGCCTTGTTTCTTGCTTCGGAAGAATCAAGTTTTGTAAATGGCGCTGTGATTACGGCAGACGGCGGATGGAGTGCGTATTAAATAATTTCCAACACCGCCTGCCTGTCTTCTCTTCAATATAATTCGTTTGAATTAAAATAGCAATCGAAGGTTATTCGATTACTATTTTCTTAGTAACAACACCGTTCGATCCCGATAACCGGATTAAATAGATGCCGGCATTAAATGAGGAGACATCCACTTGAAATTCAGTCTCCGGAATAGAAACCGAGTAGAGGAGTTGCCCTAACATATTTGTTATTTCACATAACTGGAATGTTGCTTCTGTTTTCACCGTAAACATCTCTTTCGCCGGATTGGGGTAGATGAGTACACTGCGTTCAAGATCAATGTGTCTTACGCCATCTGTTAATTTGAAAGTCACGCGAATCGTGCTATCGCCTCTGACATTTTTGAAAGTATACTCAGCTAATGAACCCAAATGGTTGCCATTTACAATCACACTGTCCACTTCATACTTGCTTTCTGGAGCGAAAGTGAAGCGTTGATCCTCATCATAACGCACTGTTACTTCTCCATTTGGTGTAATTGCTCCGTGTTCTCCGGCAGAAGCATATATTGTATAGCTTGTCTCACTGAATCCCAACGTTCGGAATGTGATACAAGTCATCGCACTTTGATCCCGTTCATTGCACATTGCTCTGACACAAACTTCATATTCCGTAGAATCAGTTGCTACCAACGTGTATGAAGGGGAGGTACAGGCAACGATAGTAAATTCATCTTCCGCCATTGTTTTGTAGCTGAGTTCCCATTCCTGCTCTTGGGAACCGGGCATCCAAGTTATTTTAGCCGAGCGCGGTGATATCTCTGACACTGACAAATTCCGGGGTATAGCACAACTATCGGCGTTCGGGTTGAAATCAATCAAAAGGTCATCCATAAACAATGCATTGTTTCCGCTTGATTGCCATTTGAATGCAATAAACGAACCATTCCCGAAATAATTACGCATGGGAATAACGTAATTACCCCATTGTGAAGCTACTGAAAACTCAATGGTGTCAACGGCAGTAAATGTGAGAGGATCTTGGGGTGCAGTCATGACTCCCAAAATAAACTCCCCTTGCAGTTGCGGCGTGCATTTTGCCTTGAAAGAGACCAATAGCGTATACAGATCGATATCTGAAGAAAATTCAGGAAGTACCGCTATCGTATATCCAGATCCTGTTTGATTGAATGACAATCCATTAGATGCTGAAGGGAAACTTTCGTTTTCATTGGATATGTATGGCAATGCATTACCGGAAGAGATGGCATTCCAACAGCTTGGCATAACGCTTACGGTTGCCGAGCCGGCAGAATAGCTGTCAAAGGATTCTTGGTGTGGCAGCGATGAAATTGCGCTGCAAGAAGTGACGAAAGAGGCTTTCGCAGACCAATAGCTGGTATCTCCTTCTCCGCAGATGGCCCGTACATACACATGGTAAGCGGTATTGTTATCCAAATTGGAAAGTGTATAGGGCGGATTGGAAGAGCTGAAAACAGAAGTGCCTGTTCCAGGAAGGAAACCGATGACGCCGTACTGAATTTCCCAACTTTCGGGAGTGTTATCTGCCGTCCAGTTCAATGTAACAGATTGGTTATCGGGATTTTCAGCGATTAGTCCGGTGGGGACTTCGCAAGTGTATGGACGTATGGTTATATTGTCGATAGCGCCGGGAGGTTGGTTGCCGCCGGCATTATCATTAACCCAGCTGAAATAGATTCGCTGGGTAGTTCCGGAGTAAGCGTTCGAGAGCACATAATGCGCCGACTGCCAATCAGATTGAAGTCGTAAAGCATTGCCTAATACCGTAGAACCTGTTGGCTGTGCAGCGTTTCCGGCGTTAACTACAACTGGCAAGCCAATATAAACACGGATGTAATCATTAGGGGTGGTTGTGCCTTCCCCGGCATTTCTCCAGTTAAAATGAAGTTCGTAATCCTGAGTAGATGGTGTGAAGTAGATATCGCGATAAGCCCAAGACACGGAACCGGCGTTCAATACGGTATAGTGATTTGTTACTCCATTGTCATCTGAAATGTAAAGCGATTGCGAACCGCCATTGGGGTAGGCAGCTGCTGTGTCGATATGCCAAACATTTGTCTGGTGTGTCCCATCGAGCACCCATTTTTCATTCTCTCCCGCATTCTCAAAGTCGCAGAAGTATGGAGTAGAAGCAGCAGCTTGCGCCGTTCCTCCCGTAACTTTTTGAGACCATGAGCTATAACCCTCTCCGCAAGCAGATTTTACATAAAAATCATATTGGGTATTCGGATCTAAACCCGAAATTGCAGTGTTACTACTTGTGGAAGAATGCGGCGTGCCTTGGCCTAGTGTAAATCCTTCAACACCATACTCAACAACCCACTCCTCTGCGGTTCCGTTTTCAACCCAGCTTATTGTTATTTCGGAATCGGTAACGGAAGTGACAGTGAGTAGTGATGGTGGCGGACAACTTCCTGCCGTGTCAACAACCAAATTGTCCATATATATTTGAGCCGATGCGCTGGCACTTCGGCCCCTGAAAGCGATATACTGGCCACTTCCGGCATATTGAGAAAGATAGAGTTGTTTATCTTCCCACGTATTAATTTTTTCAACAGTGAATATCTCCAAGGGAACAAAAGATGATGCAACATCAGGATCGGTCATAACACCTACTGTTAACTCCGCTGAGGTTAAACTGCTTCTCATCTTGAAGCTGACCACCAGCTGGGTTATATCAAAATCAAATCTTTCCGTTGCGATTTCAACTCTGTTAGATCCGGGGACATAGAAGTAAAGCGCACCCGGTGAACTGAAATGCGTAGTGTTTATGTAAGGTACTGTTGTGCTGCCAACTCTTGTCCAACAGGTGGGAATTGGGTTAGTGGTGCTTCCCGTTCCATAATCGTCGAAATTTTCAACATAAGGTAGATCGGAAATACTAATGGCTCCGCAGCCGGTGGAGAAGCTGATTTTTGCAGGAAAGCTGTGAGACTGGGGAGCGCACTCAGCATAAACATAAAGATCATACACTGTGTTCGCTGTTAAATCAAAAATCTCTTCTGTCAGGTTATAGGATGTAAAAAAGTCGCCGCTTCCCGGTGTGAAACCTGCTTCGCCATATTCGATAAACCAAGAGTCAGCCGTACCCTGCCATGAAAATTCAACGGTAGAAGGGGTAGTACTCTCTATTTTCAAACTATCCGGAGCAGAACAGGCCGGAATAGTATTGATGTATAGGTCGTCAATAAGCCAAGTGTTGTTTCCTCCGTTGCTCCATTTGAAGGCGATAAAACGTCCTTCACCTTCGTAGGAACTTAGCGGGATGGCGAACTCTCTCCATACACCGGCAATGGTGTCGGCAATGGTGTCGACAGGAACAAAAGATGCCGGCGTGTAAGGATCGTCCATAACGCCTATGGCGAAAGTGCCGGCCAGCGCATCTGCTTTGGCGCGGAATGCGACTTGCAGGGATGAAAGGTCGTAAGAAAATTCGGGAAGAACCGCGATATTTGCGGCCGCAGGGGAGTTGTTGAGATTCAACGCATGGTTATTCTGATTATAATCCGTAAATCCTAAATCAACAATGTACGGAGACAAACCGGTAACCGTAGAACTGCTGGTCCAGCAAAACGGCAGGTTGTTTCCGGGCGCATCGTCATTGAAACTTTCCACAAACGGAAGTTGATCGATAGTGGTGCACTTTGTGCGGAATGCGACCTGTTGCCAATCGGTTACATCTACGCTGTTGCAGATAGCCCGCATCCTGACAATGTATTCCGTGTTAGGCTCAAGTGATTCAATTGTATACGGAGATCCTTCCGCATCATAAATGGTGATCCACTCGGATTCCCCCGAACTCTTATACTCAAAATCAATGTCTGAAACGGGGTTTGAATTAACCCAGCTGATATCTGCGCTGGTGGTGGTGATTTCTGCTACCGGAAGCATGTTGATATTAACACAACTTACTTCATCGCAATAAAGCAGCTGTATGTTATTGCGAGAGTTGAGCAATCCCGACTCTGTACCGGAAAGCGGCGAAGCCGGGTTTAATAATCCCATAGCATTTCGCATCATAAAATAGGCGCTTTTCTTATCTGTCGTTGTGTCCGTATAGAAACGGCCGACAGTGTGGCTTAGGTATTCTCCTGAATTATCATAAACTGCAACGACTAAATTATCCTCGCCGTTATAGCTGAATGTGGAATCAAAAGTGATGTAGTTCCAATTTCCGGACAAAGTATTATCGAAACTCACAGAACCACTATATACTTTGTTCAAAGAGGCAAGAGGGATATAGTCGGTAATTGTATCAAAAGACGAGGCTTCGGTGTGTCCCAGGTAGATTTCCATATTCCTTCTGGTGACTTTTGTCCCGTAAAACTGGAAAGCAATGCCGGTTAGATTTCGTTCACCGATAGTAAAATCCTCGGTGGTGAAAATTTGTTGCGTATAGGTTCGGTAAGATGCAATGGGAAGGGTGTTCCCATTATTGGTGAAAAAGGGGGCGACACTTCCTATGGTGTCTCCAGCCGGCCGGTGACAAGGTGTGCGAAAAGCGATAATCTCGCTGTATGCGCTTTGGGAATCTTCGCAATCGATTCTGACACGAACTTCGTAATTGGAAGTTTCTTCTAAGTTATCTAAAGTATAATTAGTGGAAAAGGTATACTCCTCATTCCATTGCGTGGCACCGGTCTCCCGATATTCAACAACGTATTCCCTGTTTTCTCCAGGGAGCGCATTCCATGAAATATAAGCCGAATTCCCCATGATGTTGGATACTCCCAAATTAACCACTGGGGAGCAACTCGGAATATAATCTATGGTAATATCATCAATAAATAGCGCGGCATTAGCGCCCGACCATTTAAGGGCGATATAGTTCCCCGTAACTTCACTGCCGCTATCAAAACGGACAGAAAATTTATGCCAGACAGTATGATTGGGAAGTTTTAATGTCTGGATGTTTACAAATGAAGTTGCCGCAGATGAGTCAGACATAACCCCCACTTCTAAAACTCCTCCGGTTGCAGCACTGGAGCCTCCTTTAGCAAACAGTTCTATTTGCAATCGAGAGATGGCGATGGTATCCGCAATGGGGATAATGGCTATAGAGTAGTTGTTTCCGGATGCGGAGGAGAAAGAGAGAGAGTTAGAAGCACTTTGGTAAGTGCCGGATGCCATGTAAGGCGATGCGTTGGTTTGCGTATGAAGCCGCGTCCAACACGGAGGATAGGAAAAGGAGAAGGGTTGCACATAAGGGAAGGAGCTGATAGGGCAGTTCTGAGAATGTCCCACGGTTGTCATCATACATAGCCATAGTATGAGGCAAAAATAAAAAGATACTTTTTTCAACATCTGTTTTGATTTTAAGTAGTTCGTATTATATTAGTTTTGCCCGCAAAGGTACATTTTTCTCCCAAAATGGAGAGCATCTCTTTGCTTAACTCTTTCCTCTTACGAAACCATTATCTCAAACCAAAACCGGCTTCCTTTTCCGGGTTCACTTTCCACATATAGCGTGCTCCCATGTTTTTCGACAAGCTCTTTGGAAACGATTAAACCTAACCCACTGCCCTGTTCGCCGGCAGTTCCTGTTTTGGACTGTTGCTTATCTATGCGGAATAAATTTTGCAATTGCTCGGCACTCATGCCAACACCGTTATCGCTGATGGAGATCGTGTGTTTTTTGTCGGACGAAACAATGCCAAATGACACTTTGCCCTGTTCGTTGGTGAATTTTATCGCATTGGTAAGCAGATTGCGAATTATAGTTGAAAGCATATTACGGTCTCCGTCAATAACAATCTGATCAGGAATTTGAACATCTAATTGGATGCTCTTCTTCTCTGCCATTTTTCCTATCATCGCAACCTCCAGACGGATAGATTCTGTAAAGTCGAAAGGAAAAGGCCGGTACGGCATACGCCCGGTCTGTACTTGAGCCCAGTTTAACAAATTATAAAGTAGCTCAACCTGATAATCCGCCGATTTTAACAACTCTGTATGAAATTGATTTAATGTTGCGGCATCCCAATTGTTGCCATTTTCACTAAGCAATTGCAGTGCATTGCGTTGTGCAATAGCCGGATTTTTCAAATCGTGAGAAATAATACTGAAGAATTTATCTTTGGTTGCGTCGATTTCCTTTAACTCCCGATTGCGTTTCCGATTGATCCGGATGATGCAGATAAGCAAAATAACGATCAATACAGCCGTCATCAATCCCGCAATATAGATAAACTGCAAGATTTTGTGCTGTTTGATTTCTGCTTGTTGCTTCTCTATCTTTAATTCTTTTTCTTTTGTTTGGTAACGAACTTCATATTCGTGCAGCTTTTCTGCTGAGTGAAGAGTGAAGAGTGTGTCGGAAAGCTCTTTATGTTTTTTATAATAACCTAAGGCGTTTGCAAAGTTGCCTTTTTCTTCTTCAATCTGACTTCGTATGAGATACACTTCTTCCAAAACCTGATTATATCCCGTTTCTTTAGCCAATGTTTCGGCTTCCGTTATCTGCAAGTCGGCTTGATAAAACTGCCGTTTTTCAATCGCGTTATAATGAGCTAATTCGATAAGGGATAAGGCATGTATTTCCACTTCACCAATCTCTTTCGCTATCTCCAATGCTTGTATGAAAAAAGGAAAGCTCGCGTCTTTTTCGCCCAACTCCCGGTAGCATGTTCCGATGTTGTAGTATGTGTTGCAGAGGCTCTCTTTATCATCAATCTCTTTTTGCAAATGCAGGGAATATTGATATTGCTCAATCGCCAAGAGGTAGTTTCCTTTTTTCTGGTAGATATTGCCGATATTATTTTCCGCAATGGACAGTCCTTGCTTATCACCAAGTTCCATTGCCATTTCTTTGGCTTTTTGATAATGGGTAAGCGCGTCATCCCAACGTTCCATAAAAAAATAGGTGATACCCAACTGCATATTTGCCCGGGCTTTCAAGCCAAACAATTTTTTATCGTCATCCTTATCCGGTATTTCCAATAATTCAACCAAAGCTTGGATCGCTCTTTGGTGGTCACCGGCGTACGAAGACCATAATCCATACTGATACAGGTTTTCGGGTAATGCCACTTTTAAGTCTGGCGCCTCCCTGCACAATTCAACAATATCGTTATATACGGAAGCCATTTTCAGCACATTCCGTTCTTCCTGGGCACTGTCTATTTGCTTTTGGTAATATACCAGCTGTTGTTGAGGTGCAAATTTTCCTTCCTTAGAATAAGCTTGTGTCAATGAGAGGGCAACCGCACCCACGCAGATAATGATAATGTGTTTGTATTTCATATTTTGGTGTTTTAAAGTGATGCCTACCCCCTCCGCATTTAAATACGTGCCGAAGCAATTCCAGCGTATCTATCCCCCAAAGCGCCTTTTAGGTTAATGCAGAACCTGTTATGACCGCCGGCTGAAATTGCATTTGGCCTATTCTTTCATTTTTCTGCAAGAACACGCAAAGGTATCATTTTTTTAATTAAAGTTGTCAAAAATTAACTATTAAAAAAATGAATGATGAGTGATACATTGGGACATCCGGAACACCCGTCAATACTTTGTCATCACGAAAGCATTGCACCATCAAACATCTTCGGAAACGTTTGGCTGGATTGCATCATGATTTCTTGTGTCAACCATCAACAACTCTCCCACCACAAAAAAGCTCCCTCCCACAAAGATGATGTCTTCCGCATTTGCCGCTTGGCAAGCCGCAGTATAAGCATCCCCCACCCTATCACACAAAACCGTCTGCAATCCTTTAGCCTTTAGTTTCTCTTCCAAGACTTCCGGAGCGAGTAACCGGTCATTGTCGGCTTTGCAGCAGTAATAAAGAAAATTATCTTTAGGGAATAACGAGATCACCGCATCGATATCCTTGTCATTCACCATGCCGAAGACAAAGTGAACTCTTTTCCGATTGAGTCTCAACAGTTGTTGCAGCGTGATTTCAAATGCTCCGATATTGTGTCCGACATCACAGATAGCCAACGGTTTTTCGTTTAATATCTGCCAGCGACCTGACAATCCCGTATTCTTATATAAATTATCAATACTTTTTTCGATAATATCTTCGGGAAACGAGAAATAGTTCCGCAACACATCCGTGCAACAGATAAAAGTTCTGATATTTTTCTTTTGATAATCCCCTTGTATCTGTTGCGATTTCGCCGTATTATCCACTGTTTTTTCATCTGCAAAATAGATCTGGGTTTTTTTCTTCGTAGCAATCTCACTGAAAACCACTTTGCTTTCAGCATCAGTCTCACCAACCACTACAGGCACACCCTCTTTTATAACCCCACCCTTCTCTCGTGCTATTTCTGTGATCGTACTGCCCAATAGCTGTGTGTGGTCTTTCGAGATGTTGGTTATCACCGACAAAATCGGATGGATGATATTGGTAGAATCCAACCGTCCGCCCAGTCCCACCTCAATGATGGCAATATCCACCTTCTCCGCTGCGAAATAGTCAAATGCCAGCACGGTTGTCATTTCGAAGAAAGATGGCGATATTCGATCCAAATCGGACTGATAGCGGTTAAAAAAATCGAGCACCCTTTTTTCGGTAATCTGTTCACCGTCGATTTTGATCCGTTCGCTAAAATCAACAAGATGCGGAGAGGTAAAAAGAGCTGTTTTATAACCCGCTTCTTGGAAACAGGAGGCCAACAGGTGCGCCACCGATCCTTTTCCATTGGTACCTGCCACGTGGATGGATTTGAATTTCCTTTCGGGATGGCCTGCCATGGCAGCCAATTCCTCAATATTTTCCAAGCCCTCCTTATAAGCGGAAGTCCCTTGCTTATGATACATGGGGAAGGCGGAAAAGAGCTTTTGCAGTAACTCTTTATACATGAATAGAATCTATTTGAAAACTATAATCCTAAGTTCTTCCTTGCCCGGTTTATACTTGGCAGTATAGGCTTTGCGCACACACTCTTCCCTGATTTTGGCATTGGTGATGGTAGTGGGATATTTCGATGTGTTGATCACGCGGGCGCTCCGTACTGTACCATCGGTTTCCACATGCACTTCCACATAAACTTGTCCCGTTTCGCTGATCGTCAAATCGGGCATATAAAGATGCCCTCTGCCGCCGGTGCCATATCCAATCCCGCCACCGGTACCGCTGCCTTCGCCCGGCCCGATCCCACTGCCCAAGCCATTCCCCGTTCCGCTGCCCGTGCCGCCACCCGTGCCGCCACCCATTCCCGGACGGTAAGCCGCCAATGGGTTAGCCACAGGTTCAGGATCTTTCGGCGCTTCAACAACATCACGGTTTGCATTCGGTTTTTTGGATGTAGGGATAACGGGGAGATCGATATCGGGTTGGGTTACCAAATTCTCTGCCGCACTGGGCGTGGGTTTCTTGACCTGCGACTGCGTATTGCCACCGCCGCCACCGCCACCGCTGATCGATGTCATTTCAATGACAATCACTTGTTTAGGTGGAGGGGGTGGGTACTCATATTTCAAGCCCAGGATCATCATGAGAATAATCAATAGAATCATCACCACCGTAGTGATAATGCCCGAAATCGTCTTATTCTTTTTTTCCGTATCAACCATTTTATTGTGCTTCCGTAGCTAAAACAATTTTATAGCGATGTCCCTCTTCGAGGGTTTCGTTGAGGTCGTTCAACACATCCATCAAGATCACCACATTCTCAATAGGCACCGATTTGTCGGACCGCAAGATGATCGCTTGTTGGTCGGACTGGTCATTGGCAACCGCTTCTTGCAACAGGGGAAGCAGCTCCTCGTATACCACCGGTTCCGCATTCGATCCCTGCGGATTCACAAAATATTCTTTAGCCTCATTAATATAAACTTCTATGTTCCTATTGGTTGACTGTTGCCCCGAATCACTTTTCGGCAACAGAATGTTGATCACGTTGGGCGATACCAGTGTGGAAGTGATCATGAAAAAGATCAACAGCAGGAAGACAAGATCGGACATAGCCGTGGAGTTGAAGTCCGATTTTCTGGCATTTTGCAGCTTTATAGCCATAATTCAAGATTAAACGGGTTCGTGTAAAAGATCCATAAACTCAGTGCTTTTCTGTTCGAGCATGTTCACTACGCGGTTCATGCGGGAAACAATGAGGTTATAGAAGACATAGGCAACGATCCCGACGATCAAACCGCCTACGGTAGTAATCATCGCAGTGTAAATACCTCCAGCCAGCAACGTGATATTCAAATTGTTGGGATTCATAGCCATGGCATGAAAAGCCACCACCATCCCAACAACAGTACCCAAGAAACCGAGCATGGGTGCCACCCCCGAAATCGTTGAGAGTAAACCGACTCCTTTTTCAAGACGGGCCACTTCGATTTTCCCTGTATTCTCAATTGCCGCGGAGATGTCCTCCAGCGGTTTACCGATCCGTGACAATCCCTTTTCTATCATTCGAGACAACGGTGTGTCATCGCCTTTGCAAAGCGCTACCGCCGATTCGATTTTCCCATTATGGATAAAATCGCGGATGTTGTTCATGAAATTACGCTCCTCTTTTGAAGCAGCTTTTATCGCCAGCCATCTCTCAATGAAAATATAAATAGCCACCGCCAACATGATCATCAACGGAATCATGATCCACAAACTGGCCGGATCAAAAACTAATTTCAGGATGCTTAACTTCTCCACAGTCGGTTCGGCCACAGTCTGCGCCAATTGGTCGGCCATCTCTTCTCCCACCGGATTTACGGTCTGTTGTAATAAAAATAAAGTCTTCATATTCAGATTAAAAAAATTCAAGCAAAAATAGTAATAGGGAAAGAATTGCATTTTCTCAGAGGTGGTAAATTTCCCACACCCTATTGTTAATAATCTTTCTCATTAACTCCAAAAAACGGTTTTTAATTGCATACTTTTGCGAAATTATTTTTATCCTTGATATATATTTAGTTTTCAATCTAATGCATAATAGAAAGAAGAAAAACAATCAGAAAACGACTACCTACAAAAAGGCTATAACCAAAACGAAAGGCAAGAAATCGAAAACCAAAAAGGACGGGGATTCCTTTCCATTGTTTCGTTTTTTAGGAAGCGAGAGAATGACGCAAGTCTACGGCGTAGTTTTTATGGCTTTCGCCGTTTTCTTGTTTATCTCAATTTTCTCCCACATCTTCACACATGAATCCGATTTGGGTTTTATTCACAAGCTACCCGATATGAATAACCCTGAAAACATCGGTGGAAAACCCGGCGCGTACTTGGCATACTATTTCACCCACTACCTTTTCGGCATCTTCTCAATCGGATTTTCATTGATATTTTTCTTGATCGGGTTGCGTTTGACTTTTGACAAAACACCCCTCCGTATCTTAAAAACTTCTATCACAACCATATTGACAATGGCATGGCTATCTATGGTGGCCGGATTTTTCGTATATGATTCAGCCGGCCTGTTTGTCGCGGGCTATTTTGGCGTTTTCACCGGCGAAGCGCTTTGGCTGTCAACAGGGCCACTTGTCGCCGTGCTCATTGCCGTCATCGCTTTTCTGGCCATCGGAATCATTTGTTACAATCTATCTATCAAATCCTTAGGAAATGGTATCGCTAAAACATCTATCGCTATCGGCGGTTCATTCATGTGGGTTTTTAACAAAATAAAAGAGCAAAAAACAAAGCGGGAAACTAATCCCAAACCGAGAAAGACGAAGAAAAAGAGAACCGATGCCGATCTCGACACCGATCTTTCAGACCTGTATATCACAAATCGAAACGAGTTGCAAGACGAATACGATGTGAACAAAGTACACTTCGATCTTGACGATCCGGCAGAGATGCCACTGAAACCGGAGTTAGAGGATGAAGGCGTACCTTTCGACATTCGAAATGATTTGGGCAGCAATTTACCGGATGAGTTTACAGAAGAAAACGAGGATAACGAGGGAGATGAAGGGGATGCGGAAAATGGAGAGTCGGAGGAAGGAATGCTGTTTTTAGAAGACTACGACCCTCGCGCGGATTTATCTACCTACCAACTCCCAGGTGAAACGCTGCTCAAAGACTACTCGGTTAAAGAGGTGGATACTGCTGTGATGCGAGCAGAGTTGGTGGAAAACAAGAACAAGATTGAAACGACGCTCAAGCATTTCAACATCCAAATCAAGAGTATCTCGGCTACAGTCGGTCCAACAGTTACACTCTACGAAATTGTGCCGGCCGAAGGGATCCGCATCAGTAAAATCAAAAATTTGGAAGACGACATCGCGTTAAACCTGGCGGCATTGGGAATCCGTATCATCGCCCCAATCCCGGGAAAAGGAACGATCGGGATCGAGGTGCCCAACAAAAACCCGCGGATTGTTTCCATGCGCGAAATCATCGAATCCGACAAATTCAAAAATAACAAGTACGATCTGCCGATCGGTCTTGGGAAAACGATCAGCAACGAGTCCTTCGTGGTTGATTTGGCAAAGATGCCGCACATGCTGATGGCAGGGGCTACAGGACAAGGAAAGTCTGTGGGGTTGAACGCTATCATCGCTTCGCTACTCTACACTAAACATCCTTCCGAGCTGAAGTTTGTCATGATCGATCCGAAGAAGGTGGAGTTTTCGCTCTACTCCGTGATTGAGAACTACTATCTTGCCAAACTTCCCGACATGGAGGAACCCATCATCACCGACACGAAGAAGGTGATTCGCACGCTCAAGTCGCTTTGCGAGGAGATGGACGAACGTTACGACCTGCTAAAAGCGGCGAAGACCCGCAATATCAAAGAGTACAATGCCAAATTTAGGGCCCGCCAACTGAATCCACTCAACGGGCATCGTTTTCTGCCTTACATCGTATTGCTCATTGACGAGTTCGGCGACTTGATCATGACGGCTGGCCGCGAGGTGGAGATGCCGATCGCCCGTCTGGCACAGCTCGCCCGCGCCATCGGTATTCACTTGATTATCGCCACACAGCGCCCTTCAGTGAATATCATCACGGGAACTATCAAAGCGAACTTCCCTGCCCGCATCGCCTTCCGCGTATCATCCAAAATCGACTCGCGCACCATTTTGGACGGCAACGGTGCCGATCAGCTGATCGGAAAAGGAGACATGCTTATCTCGACCGGCAGCGACCTCATCCGCCTGCAATGCGCCTTTGTTGACACTCCCGAAGTGGAAAATATTGTCCGCCACATCGAATCGCAACAAGCTTACCCCAGCGCATTTCTATTACCCGACGTACCTGAAGATTCAAAAGGAGGACGGGATGACGACGATGACAGTGCCGGTAGTGATAACATCGATGATTTCTTCATGGATGCCGCCTCGCTGATCGTGCAGGCACAACAAGGATCTACTTCGCTGATTCAACGCAAACTATCTCTCGGCTACAACCGCGCCGGCCGCATCATGGATCAACTGGAAAAATACAAAATCGTCGGTCCCGCCAAAGGCAGCAAAGCCCGGGAAGTGTTAGTGAAGACGAACGATGAATTACGGGAGATTTTTGTGAGATTAGGGATACTTTAACCGCAAGGATTAATAATTTTTTCTCCCTGACGTAATAATCCCAACCTCTCCTTCGTCTTTATGATTGTATGTCGGAAAAAACAAGCAAGGAATATTTCGTAGCCCAAGTTATCCAATACCAGGATTCTTTGTACCGAATGGCAAAGGCATTGGTTAAGGATGAGGATTTTGCCAAGGATATACTACAGGATCTCTATGTCAAATTATGGGTAAAACGGGAACATCTAGTGGGGGTGATTCATTTTCATGCTTATATGATGCGGGCATTACGCAATTTGTGCTTGGATAATCTGAAAAAAAACAGATGGATAATGGAAGATGTGGATGATCATTTAGAATCGGGCACAGAAAATCCACATGCGCTGCTGGAACGGAAAGACTTCAATATGATGATTTCGAAATTGATAGAACAACTTCCCGAATTGCAACGCACGGTCTTGCACTTGAAAGATGTGGAAGGTTTAGATGTAAAAGAGATTGCCTATATTTCCGATTTAACAGAAAATGCAGTACGGGTGAATCTGTGCCGGGCACGACAGAGACTACGTGAAATGATACAAGGAAGCAAGAATAAATAATGATTCATGATTTAAAAAATGAAAATAGAACACTTAATCGAGAAATACCTCTCCGCAGAGATTACGCCGGACGAGGAACGGGAATTGGAAACACAACTCGCCCTGTTACAGGAAGACGAAGAGTTTTATGAGTACAAGCAGCTTTTCCGTTATTTTGATGATAAAAAATGTGAAAAATGCGAGGAGTTGCCTGCGGAGAGATGGATCGGCAAATTGGAAACAACCCGAAAAAAAAATCGGAAGTGGTTGGTTTTAGCCGGTGGGATAGCGGCTTCGCTGCTGTTGGTATTAAGCATCGTTTTGAATGTGGAACACCGACCAAAACTCGAGGGTTATGTGGTGATCAACGGGACGCGCATCAACGACCCCGTGCTGGCAGCAAAGTATGTGGCGGAATGCGATGCCGAATTGCAGGAAATGATGAGATATAGCGACAGCATCATCGAAAAGATGGAGATGATGATTGAAGATACTGACAATGAATTGTCTGATTGGGAAACAGCTAACGAAGAAGAATAATACAAAAACATACCACATGAAAAAGCACATTATAATCATTTGCATATTACTAGGAATCACGCCATTACTTTCAGGGCAAAGTCAAAACCTGAAGTCGTTTTTCGATAAACTTGCGGACAACCCAAACTGCACATTTGTCTATTCCGCACAAGAAGTTGCATATCCTAATGATTGGGGAGAAGAAAAAACGTGGGTTAAACGGCACAGTTATGTCGTGAGATACACGGAAAAAAATTCTCCGGAGATAGATTCTTTGATAAATGAATTACGGGTATTGGCGCTGGCAAGCCGATTAGAATTGACTTCAAAGATAAACACCAAAGACCGCCTGAATGAGGTATACC
Organism: Bacteroidales bacterium OttesenSCG-928-B11; assembly: GCA_030267125.1. Taxonomy (GTDB): domain Bacteria; phylum Bacteroidota; class Bacteroidia; order Bacteroidales; family WCHB1-69; genus JAGVVH01. The sequence continues at coordinate 175 of JAJDJJ010000028.1, read as the reverse complement.
TGAATCCCAATAAAAAACAAAATGAAAGAGTGAGTATTATCCACATCAAAAGGGGCGGTCGACAGCTCAATTTCTTCTGGAATTACGACGAACCGATTTTACGGAAATAAGTACGACGAGACAAGCTACTGTCATGTCAACGACAAAATGTCTGCAAGCTGACCGAGTCTCAAAT
>JAJDJJ010000027.1 GCA_030267125.1 Bacteroidales bacterium OttesenSCG-928-B11 | reverse complement strand
CGTTATGGATGGTCGCTTGGTAGGAACAAATGAGAATCGTTATAGAGGTATTTTCATCCCGTTAGGGATGACAGCTCGGTAGAAAAATGAGGTAATGCGAAAATTGCGGGAATGAGAATATTATGGTGGGATTTTTCATCCCGTTAGGGATGACAGCTCGGTAGAAAAATGGGACAATGCGAAAATCGCGGGAATGAGAATATCATGGTGGATTTTCATCCCGTAGGGATGGCCGCTTGGTAGGAACAAATGAGAATCATTATAGAGGTATTTTCATCCCGTTAGGGATGACAGCTCGGTAGAAAAAATGAGGCAATGCGAAAATCGCGGGAATGAGAATCATTATAGAGGGATTTTCATCCCGTTAGGGATGGCCGCTCGGTAGAAAAAATGGGACAATTCGAAAATCGCGGGAATGAGAATATCATAGAGGTATTTTCATCCCGTTAGGGATGACAGCTCGGTAGAAAAATTGGACAATGCGAAAATCGCGGGAATGAGAATATTATGGTGGGATTTTCATCCCGTTAGGGATGGCCGCTTGGTAGAAATAAATGTGAATATCATGGTGGGATTTTTCATCCCGTTAGGGATGACAGCTCGGTAGAAAAAATGGGACAATTCGAAATTACAGGAATGAGAATCATTATAGAGGTATTTTCATCCCGTTAGGGATGGTCGCTTGGTAGAAATAAATGTGAATATCATAGAGGGATTTTCATCCCGTTAGGGATGACAGCTTGGTAGGGATGACAGCTCGGTAGAAAAAACGGGACGAACAATCCACAGCGTGCCGTAGGTACGCAACAATATATGAATAACCCCATGCAAACGCAGTGCAGTATAGTCAAAGTCAGGAAATAAATAACACATGAATTTTTGATATCTGCATAAAAAATGGGCTGTAAGGATCACTTGCAGCCCATTAATCATTGGATAGTTAACCGTTATTTTTTATCCGGTTGGAGGAACGGATATGTATAATCTGTGAAGGGCAGTAACGTCTCCTTAATGCAGCGCGGGCTAACCCAGCGGTAGAGGTTCAAAGCGCTACCGGCCTTATCGTTAGTACCGGAAGCTCTTGCGCCACCAAAAGGTTGATTGCCAACTACCGCACCAGTCGGTTTGTCGTTGATGTAGAAGTTTCCGGCTGCATATCTCAGCGCATTGAATGCCTCCAACATCGCATAACGATCTTTGGCAAAAATAGATCCTGTCAGTGCGTAAGGAGAGGTTTGATCACAAAGTTGCAACGTCTCAGCATATTTCTTATCTTCATACACATATACTGTCATTACCGGGCCGAATAATTCAACGGAGAGGGTGTCAAAATCGGGTGTTTTGGCTTCGATCAATGTGGGTTCAATATAAAAACCAACGGATTTATCGTAATTACCTCCGAATATAACTTCAGCATTTTTCGATTTTTTCGCAATATCGATATATTTCGTAATGGTATCGAACGCTTTTTCATCGATCACGGCATTTACAAAATTGGTGAAATCGCGTACGCAGCCCATTTTCACACCTTTCATCATCTTTTCGATCTCTTTCAATGTATTTTTCCAAAGAGATTTCGGAACATACGCCCGAGATGCGGCAGAACATTTTTGACCTTGGTATTCGTATGCCCCGCGTACGATAGCAACAGCCAATTCTGTAGGATCTGCTGATTTATGAGCAAAGATGAAATCTTTTCCGCCTGTTTCGCCTACAATTTTTGGGTAGGTTTTATATTTTTCAACATTATTAGCGATTGTTCTCCAGAAGTTATTGAATGTGGAAGTACTGCCTGTGAAGTGAACGCCGGCGAAATCGGGCGAATTGAACACCGTATCACTAATCACGGCACCGCTACCTGGTAAGAAGTTGATCACACCATCGGGAAGACCGGCTTCTTTGAAAATTTGCATAAGGTAATAATTGGACAATATCGCCGTTGTAGCCGGTTTCCAAATAGTTACATTACCCATTAATACCGGAGCGATGTTCAAGTTGCAAGCAATAGCTGTGAAGTTGAAAGGAGAAATTGCATAAACGAATCCTTCCAATGGGCGGTATTCCATTCTGTTGATCACACTGCTGTCTGAGCAGGGTTGTTCGGCATAAATTTGGGATGCGTAATAAGCGTTGAATCTTAAGAAATCTATTGCTTCGCAAGCAGAATCGATTTCGGCTTGGTATGGATTTTTCCCTTGTCCCAGCATTGTTGCGGCGTTGATCACATAGCGGTATTTTTTTGCTAGTAATTCCGCGATTTTCATCATGATAGAACAACGTTCGACCCAAGGAGTATCTTCCCACTCTTTTTTAGCTTTCATAGCCGCATCAATGGCCATCTGCACTTCTTTTTCCGTCACTTTGTGGTAATTAGCTAAAACATGGCCATGTTCAGTTGGCATAACTACCTGCCCCATTTTACCGGTTTTAACTTCTTTTCCCCCAATAATCAATGGGATTTCAATTGTTTTTTTATATTGTCTTTCTAGCTCTTCTTGTAACAGTTTCCGTTCCGGCGTGCCTGGAGCATAAGAATTAACAGGCTCGTTTTTAGGTTCTCTGAATTGAAAAATTGCGTTGTTCATAATTTGTCTTTTTATTTTTACATTAAGGTTTCGTGCCAAAAGGGTGCAAAGATATGAAAAAGAATGATGGGAAAACCCCGTGGTTTCAAACCCCGGATTTCTTACAGTACCGTCACTGAACCATGAAACGAACAGCCATCCTCAAACTCTAACACATAGTAGTAGAGGCCTTGCAATAATTTGCCGCCAACTGTTCCATCCCATTGAAATTCGGGATTGGTGGTATAGAAAATCTTTTTCCCCCAACGATCATAAATGTAGAGCTTTATACTTTCAAACGGCAGTATTTTTGAAAACTCAAAAAAATCGTTGATGCCATCTTGCTTGGAAGGCGTAATTACATTAGGGAGATAGGATTCTGGGGGGCAGCAGAAAGCCACCTCGAAAGTGTCCATCGAAAAGCAATGGTATTCAGATACTGTAACATAATAGGTTCCAAAGTCTGAAACTTCGATTTCCGCGGTAATATCTCCGGTACTCCAAATGATATCGGGGGCTTCGGTTTCAACAGAGAGTCTCATTTTATACTCATCACAGAAATTGTCGGTATTGCTGGTGATTGCCGTTTCCGGCGAATCCACAAAAAGGATATCGACGGAAGCGACCGCCTCACAGCCGATCTCATTCGTTACCGTCAATGTGTAAGTGCCGCTCTCAGTCACAACAATCTGCTGGACCGTATCTCCCGTATTCCATCGATAAGCGTAATAGTCAGCTTGTGGCGAAAGAGTGATGGAAGCAGTATCCTCGCGACAGATAATCTGGTCTTCAATAAGTTCCACTGTGAGTTCGGGGTAAAAGCGGATCTCCAACCAAGATATGCTATCACAGCCCATGCTGTTTACCAAGGTGTCGGAATACTCTCCGCTTCCAACAATAATTCTATCTCCGAAAACGTAGCTGCTGTTCGCACACATCTCCACGATAGTACGCGTTGAATCCGCAGGTCCTTGCCAAATTGTAACCGAATCTAAGTCGTAAATCACCTGCGAGAAAAAAATGTCGTCCAGCCCAAAGTCATTCCCTGTTTGGGTCGTATTTTGATTTACAATACGTATCGTTGCCGAAGTGTTATTCCCGCTATCCCACAATGTATAAAATCTCACCCAGCCTGTTGTGCGGGGATACGGGCCCGTAAAAGGTTGGTCTAATAACACGCCGTTAATACTAAACTGTAACACAGGAGCTTGATTTATATTATCCGCATACATGGTGGCGACCCAAGCATGAAAGACATATTTTGAATTGGGCACAATATTATTAATCTGTTGCTCCCAAACCATGACACCCGCAGTGGATGCAGCGTCAATACACATAAATTTCCCTTGTGCATTACCATACGTGTGATCATATAAATTATAGAAAACGCTGTTGCCGTCCGTTCCGGATGTCGCAATGGTGTATTGCGCCCAGTTGAGCGTTACAGGGGCATTGCGGAAGGAATAGGAGGAGGAGAACCCCATATTTCCTTGTTGAAAATCTCCATTTACTACCGCATTTACCGTATCGGGTTTGTACGCATAGAAATAATAGGTAGTCGTTTTTCCGGGATGTCCGGTGGCATACGGCGAGACAGCTTCCGGGTCGGAGACATACCCTTGCGGTTCCCAACGATAATAGAGGTATTGGCTCGTATCGGCCCATGAAGAGAAACGAACTATATCACCCGGGCAAACAGTCATGTCTTTCCCTGCATCTATTTGGGGAAAAAGGGGTTGCAAAACAAACAAACAAAGTGCCACAATAAAAAGTATCCGCAATGACTTCATAATATATATCTTAAATCCACAAAACAGATTTTGTTTTTGGAAATCAAAAACTCGAATCATCCGCAACAATATCCAACAAATAATGGCAAGTTAAGAAAAACCATTTCTTCAAAACACAAGGCAAATGTATAAAAAATTATTGTAAAAAAATGTCCGGTTTGAAAAAACCGGACAAAACATCATTGCTGTTTTTTTATCGTGGAAACGGCACCACAATATCGTCGCAATACTCGCATCGGTAGGAATGTTTTTCTTTATCCACCAAATGGAATTGTTGATTAAAATAATTTTCGATGGACGTGATACAGCGCGGGTTCTTGCACCGGATGATATTGGTGACTGTGGTCGGCACCTCCAGTTTCACTTTTTTGCTAATCGTTCCTTTATCGATGATGTTTACCGTGATATTTGCATTGATGAGTCCGAGGAAATTATAGTCGATATCGATCTCATTGTTAATTTTGATGATATCTTTCCGACCCATTTTTTTACTGAACGCATTGAATATCAAAGCAACCGTATAGTCTGCCTTATCTAATTTCAGGTAGTTGAACAATTGTATTCCGTAACCGGCCGGGATGTGGTCGATCACGATGCCTTTTTCTATGCTGGTAATTTCTAACATGTCATTTTATTTTAATCCTAACAATTTCAAAATCAAAGCCATTCTAACATACATGCCATTTTTGGCTTGTGCAAAGTATTGTGCTCTGGGGTCGCAGTCAACCTCCAAACTGATTTCATTTACTCGGGGAAGCGGATGGAGGATATAGGTGTCGGGTTTCGCGTGTTTCATTTTCTCATTATCGAGAATAAATCGGTCTTTCAAGCGAACATAATCTTCCTCATTGAAGAAGCGCTCTTTTTGCACGCGGGTCATGTACAAGAAATCGAGTTCACCCATATAAGGCTCCATTTTCTCCACCTCTTCGAACGGTATGTTTTTCTTCTTGATAATCTCTTCGCGGATATACTCCGGCACGCGGAGTTCTTCAGGGGAGATTAGAATAAACTTCACACCTTCGTAATTACTTAGGAATTTGATAAGTGAATGAACCGTTCTTCCAAATTTGAGGTCACCGCAGAATCCGTATGTTTTGTTTTCCACGCCTCCTTTCAGTCTCTCAATGGTGAGAATGTCGGTAAGGGTTTGTGTGGGATGCTGATGGCCTCCGTCTCCCGCGTTGATGAGCGGCATGGTGATGTACTGATCCGCCACCTTAGGCGCCCCCTCTTTGGGATGCCGCATCACGGCGATATCTGCGTAACATTCTATCGTCCGGATAGTATCTGCGATATTTTCTCCTTTTGCCGTCGAGCTGGAATTGGGTTCTGAGAAACCGATAAAAGTTCCTCCCAAACGAAGCATAGCCGCCTCAAAACTGAAACGCGTACGGGTGCTCGGTTCATAAAAAAGAGTTGCTAAGATTTTACCCTCGCAACTCTTATTAAATTTTTCTGGATTTTCGATAATCTGATGTGCCAAATCGAAAATTTCGCGAAATTCCTCCCGCGTAAAATCCGAAGGATCAATTAAACTTCTACCTTTTAACAAAATAAGTTCCTCCTTTTATTTTTAAGGTTATATAATATGTTGAATTAAAATTCATCGTGGAAATTTTCGGCAAAAATACAAAAAAACAAAAACAATCGCTCAAAAAATAACAGTAAGATAGAGTAAAATCATAAAAAGGATAAAAACATCAACTCAAGAGATAAAAGTAAGATGCTTCGCACCGTATGATTTTGCGGCACAAAGTGAATCCAAGTCTTTTACTTCCAAAAATGTTGTCATTTCAAATTCCGAGTTCTTTCAAAACCTCTCTCTTCACACTATCATATTGTTCCCGTAGTTCTTCGGGAACCGGTAGTGAAGGAGGTGATTCCATCTTCAGCGGATCGATGGGTTGCCCGTTTTTGTGAACGCGGAAATCGAGATGCGGACCGGTCGATAATCCGCTTGACCCCACATAACCGATCACTTCGCCTTGCTTGACATGGCTGCCCACAGCCAATCCCTTGGCGAATTTATGGAGATGCATGTAAGTGGTTGTATACGTGGAGTTGTGCTTGACTTTTATATAATTACCTCCACCGCCGCCTTGATACGCCTTAGCCACCACCACGCCGTCGCCAATACTTTTCACCGGGGTGCCGATCGGAGCTGCATAATCCACCCCATGATGTGCCCGCCGTTTTTTCAACACCGGGTGCATGCGGGAGTTGGAAAACCTCGACGTGATCCGGTAGAAATCCAGTGGCGCTTTCAGAAAAGCCTTGCGGAGACTATTTCCTTCCATATCAAAATATTCCATGACACTATCCTGCATAAAAGGAATCGCATGGAAATCCACCCCTTGGTGCGTGAAGACCGCCCCGTTGATTTGGTCAATATAAAGCGGTATTGTATCATCCACATAAACAACATCATACATCACTTTGAAAGCGTCATTCTCTTTCACATCAAAAAAATCAATCTGCCAAGCGTAAATATCCGACAATTTCAATGCCAGCATCGGGTCACCGCCATCGCTGACAATCGCATTCCATAACGAAGAGGTAATGACGCCTTCTGTAAAAAGTTGCTTCCGAATTATCTCTTTTTCAAAATGATAACTCCTTACAGAGTCAGGAATTGCAAGATCGATGATGACAAAATCGGTAGGCGTATTTTCAAAAATGATATAGTGAACAAGCGGTAAGGTATCGGATGTACGCAGAGTAAAATAGGGTTTTCCGGCGATGATTTTTTTGGGATCCAAATGGTTAGCCGAAGCGCGGCAAATTCTGTCGATTTCCACACCATTAAACCCCAATGAAGAAAAAATCACGGATAGATTCTCTCCCGGTTTGATTTTGTATTCCTCAAGATCCAATGAATCGATGCAAATTCCGAAAAGAAATCGACGGGTATCTTCCTGAAAGACTTCTTCTTCAACGATCTCTTTTTGGAGAGAAGATTGCCGGCAGGAATTTGTCAAGCCGACTAAAATAAAAAATGCGAATATGGTTATATAACAATGACTTATCGTAGTTTTTTTCATGAAAAATAATCTCTATTAACTTATTCTTTCCGTATCGTTTTTGTATTATCACTCGCCACAAAAATACAGTTATTATCATAAAAATCGGATTTTTTCCATTATCTTCGCGAACTTTTGAAAAAATGGCTATGCAGAAATACCTCATTTACATACTGTTACTTATCCCTGTAAATTTTTATAGAATCACACCCGGAATTACTATCCACACAAATCTTGATCACACCTATGAACTTTATCATACTATGGAATTGAGTAAATTCTTTGGTTATGATGTTTTCAAGATGGCGATATGCGGTTTGGAAAATACAGAAGTTCAAAACAAGGATGTTTTGACGATCATCGATTTTTCTAAACCTTCCACTGAGGAGCGCCTTTTTGTGTTGGATGTTCTAAATCACAAAGTGCTCTTCGCATCACACGTTGCCCATGGGCGGAACAGCGGTTGGAATTATGCCACTTCCTTTTCCAACAAAAGCGGTTCTCACAAAAGTTCACTTGGTTTCTATCTCACCGGTGAAACTTATACCGGTCGGAATGGTTATTCGCTGGTTTTACATGGTCTGGAAAAAGGGTTCAACGACAACGCCTACGAAAGGGCTGTTGTGATTCATGGCGCCGACTATTGTGATCCTGCTCTGATCAGCGAAGACGGACGGTTAGGCCGGAGTTTCGGTTGCCCCGCACTGCCCCGCGCAGTGAACGATGCCATCATCAATACAATCAAAGACGGATCCCTTCTTTTTATCTATGCCAATGAGCAGAATTATATAGGGAAGAGCAAGATACTGAATTGACAAGTCGTTTTTTAGGATGAAAAATAATTCACTATGGTATTACTTATTTATCAAGAAGGTTCCTTTCACCGGGTAGTGATCTGAGATGTAGTTCACACCATAGCTGCTATTCATCACTTTGAATTTCAACGGAGTGGCATTCACATAGAAGATATGATCGATGAGGTCGCTGTCGGTGCCAAAACCATTATACGTGTTGCTATCATCCGTGTTGTCTGTGGCCTCGCGGGCAGAAGAAAGAAGTGTTTTGAGCGGATTGAAAATATCATCGCAAGTCATGGAGTTGAAATCACCGGTAAGAAAAACAGGCAAGTTCATCTCACCTACGATCTCCTTAATTTTCCGGCTGATCAGCAGCAGTGATTGTTCGCGTGCAACCTTACCTATATGATCCAAGTGGGTGTTGAAAACAAATAACTCCTTCCCGCTCTCTTTATCTGCTAATTGCACCCAAGTGACCATTCTATGGCATGCCGCATCCCAACCTTTAGAGGGTATCTGTGGTGTTTCGCTCAACCAAAAATGACCGCTATCTATCAAAGAAAATCTGCTTTTTAACCAAAAAATAGCGGCATATTCTCCCTTGCTCACGCCATCTTCCCGTCCAATTCCCGCACATTCGTAATCTGGACAATAGAGTTTCAGATAATCCATCTGTCCGGCCAAAGCTTCCTGAATACCCAGCACATCAGGGCGTTCGGTATTGATCATCCGGCTCACCGCCTCCTTCCGGAACACCCAAGCATTCATCCCATCATCAGGATTATCATACCGGATATTAAAAGAGATAATGTTTATTTCACCGGATGACGGTGTTTGCGCAACGAGTGTCGCCACAAAAAATAGAAACGGGAAAAGAAGCAGGATTTTCTTCATGATTTTCGATTTTAATAACGGGCAAAAATAGAAAACAATCTTACATCTTTATAATCTTCTTCTTTATTCCATTTACATCGATAACGTATATTCCACCTGCGTAATCCGATAAATCAATCCGGGTGTTTTTAGTATCCAATAGCAATCTTCCATCGATATGGTATACTTTTATCTGAGGTTCTGTGATAATAGGACTAACATCCACATGCAATATACCGTTCGTAGGAACAGGATATACTTTAACATAATCCTGCTCTTTGGTTATCTCGTTTATTCCTACTTTAAATTCGACACGAATAGCATAATCTTTAGTCGTTGTTCCATCCTCAGCAGTTACATGTAGTACGAATGTCTCGCCATCCATGGTGACGGTTTGGTTTCCGGTGCCCGTAACCGTCGCAGCGGCATGATTGGTTTCCGCATTGATGTTTATGGAAGTAACCGTTGGTTCAATCATCACCGTGTAAGAGGTCGTCGTTGGACTAAAAGCAGGCTGCAATGCTCCCGGCGCGATCGTAATGTTTTTTAAGGAAGCGTCATTACTTAACACTCTCTCTTTCCGGGTTATTTCTATCTTATATTGTATTTGATCGCCATTTTCGGCGGTGACGATGATGTAGGCATCGTTTAGCCCCACGTTCAAATTTTTGTTCCCTATACCGGTTACGCTTGCTTTCGAATCTTCGGCGGTTGCGTTTATGGTTATCTGTGATACAGAATAAGGCACCTCAACGGTGTAGTTATGGGTATTGGCATTGAAGTTTGGCGCAAGTGTTCCTGCCGATACGGTTAAACTAGCTAAATTACCATTGCTTGATGCTACATATTCCATTCTGGTAATATCAATGATATACGTTTTATAGTCGCCATTCTCTGCCGTTACGGTTACATAAGCTGTATTGTTACCCACAACCAGTGTTTTGCTTCCTGTACCTGATATGCTAGCTTTAGAATCTTCGGCACCTGCATATATCTCTATTGTTGCTACCGAATAAGGAACTTCTACCGAATAATTTAATGTGTTTACACTGAAACTTGGCGAAAGCGTTCCTTCCGATGTGTTTAAATAAGATAGGTTTGCGTTATCGCTCAACACAGCAAACGAATTAACGGTAAAATCTCGAGTGTTTGTTATGCCCGATCCATCAACAGCGGTGGCTCTCACTGTTACGGTTCCACCGGAAGCAGCGCCTTTGGCTTGCAGTTTTCCGTTTTGATCGATAGATGCCAATGTGCCGCCATTTTCAATAGACCAAACAATATTTTGATATGTGGTATTCGTTGGGAAGATTTCCGTATACAAGTAAATTGACGGTTGCGATTCGCTCAACACAGGATCACTCTCCACAGTCAATATATTTAGGCTACTCATATAAACAATGGAACGAACATCGCTGGTGTGTACCACATTGGAACGAACATAACCATCGCTGCTCTTTGCATTTTTTGTGCCTTTAACTAAAGGTGGTATTATCGGGCTGTAATCTTTTTCCACCGGTAAAAATTCAATCGCGTAATAGGGTGCGTTTACGTCTATGGCATTGTCGGTATAGGAAAGCGATGCTCCCGAAATGGTGGCAAGCACATCCAAATCATCCGACGACGAACCGCGCAATATTCGATAGCTTGAAATTTCACGCCCTCTGTAAGGAGCCCAGATCAGATTCCACTGGTTATCGTTCATGCCTCTGTTGATAGTCAAATGCATGGTTTGGTGTATTTCGCTCTTAGCCGATTCTACTCCCGAATTTAATAATGCCGAGATAACATAACGTTCGCTTTTTACGGTATTATTTGATGTCAAGTCGGTAAATTCGGTTTCGGTACTGTTCACTCTGCCTATTTCGCGAAAATCGTTGATAGCATTTCCTTCTTTATAGATAATTACGTGAGAGGTATTCGTCGGCAAACTACTGCTGTTCCAGCTTATGGTGTTTTTATTAGCGCTTGGATATACAATATCTATGGCAGGAGGTCCTACGGCCGGAACAACATTGAATCCTTTGGTGAAAGAGCTTTCGCAACCATTTTGCGTAACGGTCAATGTGAGTTCGCGATAGCGTTCGCCACCACCAAATACATGTAATATCCCTTTCTGATTGCCGGGTTTGGCTGTTATTCTATGTTCGAGAAATACTACCGTTCCACCGCCAATTCCTGTTCCTCCAGACGAATAGCCCGATAATTCCCAATGGAACGACGCACTTGGCGACACATTCGGTAGTGTCATTTCCATATCGGTTTTATAGAAAACATTATCGGTAAGCACAAACTCAGCCGAAAGTTCGGGTAGTACTTTTATTTGCGAAGTGGTTGTTACCTCACCCAATGTAAGCGAAATGTTTTTTATTCCATCGCTGTTCCATTGTACTTGATAAGGGCCATAGCCACTTCCCGACACAACGATTCCGCCATCGAAATTCCACACCGGAGTTTCGGCGCCGCCTTGCGCACCGCTGTAGATTATTTCTGTAGGACTGCCAAAACAAGCCGTAACAGGCATTTTAAAACTCGCTGTGTTTTCTATTTTTTTTGTCAATACTTCCGAAAAAGGTGACACAGCATCCCACAGGTCGATGGCTTGCACGCTGATTTCGATTTCGCCTACCGGCAATGCCGAAAGCGGAATTTCGTAGCGTGTGGCGGTAGGGTAAAGATATTGTCTGCTTGCATAATAATCGTACGAGGCTTGAATGTTAAGTCCGCCTTTGGGCGAAGGCAATGCTGCCGCGGTGCTGCTGCCTCCGTTGAGTGGCGAAATAATGTAACTGCCTGCTCCGGTCGCGCCTTTCTTTTTTACCGAAAGATTATACTTCATGTGTACACCGGGCGTTTCGTTATCCACCGCATCGTTCCATTCGATAATCAGATAGTCGTCGGTTTGCGTGGCTATTAAACCGGTGGGGGCTTGAGGAGCCGTGTTTACGGCGTGGGTTATGTTATTGTCGTAATGTAAATATTCGTCATCTTTATAATTATTGCCCAAATAAATGTCAGGAATACCGTCAGCATTGACATCTGTAATACTGTTTTTATTTATTCGTCCGTAATTCATATTGGTTATAATATCCGAAATAAATCCTTGACGATAACTGCCATTGCCATCATTGTAAACAACATAAATATTTTGCGTTTGCCCCTCAACTTTTACATCTAATAGGATATCCAAATAGCCGTTGTTGTCTAAATCGCCTAAGGTTATGGGATTATAATATCCCGATCCGGAGGCTAAAATAGCAATAGCGTCGTTGTCGATAATAATAGCATCGCCTTCTTCGAAATATTCGTTATTCACATTACGGAGAATCTGCACGCGTTTCTCGCTGGCGGTATAGGCAATATCTATATATCCATCGTTATCAAGGTCGGCGATAATGGGAAGACTTTGATAATCTGCCCAATAACTACCTGTTATTACTTCATTTTGAAATGGGATATATTTATATTCAAAATTAAATCCACCTTGGTTTATAAGTAGTTTGATACCGCTGTGTGCATAGCTGTAATTGTAGTTTCCATCATGCCAGCTTGTATATGTGAACCAATAATAATCAAGATAGCCATCGCGGTTCCAATCCATGGTATTAACAAAAAGACCGGCGTAAGTTCCTAATGCTTCGTAGTCCGGTAGATAAGCAGAACTAAATACCCCGTTGCCCTCATTTTTAATCAATCCGCTTTTCTGGTTTCCATTTTCATAATAATACTGAAGACCGATAGGGTCTAAATTGCCATCGTGGTCGAGGTCAGCCATGACAAATAAATTATCTAAATAACTGCCATTTTCAACTGCATCTGTCTGTAGAGTGATAGCTGTTTTTGTAAAATTATCGTTGCCGGTGTTTTTCAAGTAACCATACGCTCCATCTTCCTTATAGAATAGATCAACCACACCGTCCATATCCCAATCCATCCATTTGGCAAGGTTGGGCTTAAAGTACGTATTGAATACCCTGAGGAGTGAGGAAAAATTGCCGTTTCCGTCGTTTTTATGAAGACCTTTTAAATCATATCTAGTAGAATAAAGCATATCTTGTGTTCCGTCCAGATTCCAGTCGGCGAACCAACTTTCGTAAATACCGGCACGTTCGCTGCCTGCGCCTTCGGTAGCTGTTATCTTATTACTTAAAATATCGATTGTCTTTTCTGTTGTTTCGCTTAACGTTCCGTCGGGCGTTTCTATTTGCAAGCTGATGGTTTTTGTGCCTCCCGTAGCCCATTTCAGATAGATTAAGCCATTGGCGGAAGAGGCGAGTTGCTGCGCGCCGTCGAAATCCCAGTGCAAGGTGTAACCTTCGGGAAGCGGCGTGTAATATACGGTTAAGCTATCGCAAAAAGCAAGCGATTGTTTATCGGTAGTGAAGCTGCTCGACAAATAGCTATTTTGGAAAGTAGTTTCAATCGACCATTCGGAACCGATATGATTTGGGTTTATGGTCTGTACCGCAATATAATAATTCCCTGGTGCCCAAGTGCTAACATCCAATATTTTCGAGCGGTTGTAACTCATGTTGCCATCGGCAAAGTTGCGGCGCGAGCCATCGGCGTTGGCATCGGCATAAAGTACATCGCCCAAGCCCGGTTGTGTGCCTATGCGTAAGGCGTAGGTAAGATCGCAAGCCGACACTTTCGTATCTGAACCGGCTTTCCAGTTAATATCCAACCGACCGGTAGCGGCGTCGAACACAAATGTTGGTGCTGCCGGTGCTGTGGGACGTACAAGTGTGTCGGAAGTTTCCACTTTGTGTATATGATCGCCTTCGGTAAACCAAATCTCTAACTGTCCGTCGTTGTCGATATCGGCAATATTCACAATTTCCCTGCGGGGAAATATACTTCCTGTGTGTTTTTCCGCTTCGTAAAGCAATTCGGGTTTGGAGAGAGTAAGGTTTGCTTGTCCCCACATTACTTTTATGGGCGCCGGATTGCTGTTTATGCTTAATCTTTCCATTGGCTCGCTGTAACCGTATTGCAGCACTCTATTATAGCTTGCATCCAAATCCGTAGCGTCAATCAGAATCAGGTCGTAATATCCGTCATTGTCAATATCGCGGCAAGCTGAAAAGATATATTTGTCGGCCGTACCGTTTTCGGTTACGGTAAAATTGGCATTTCCGTCGTTTTCGGCAAACACCCAAAACGAACCCACTTTATTATAAGGATAGCTGAATGTGGCGAGGATATCGACATCGCCGTCGCCGTCGAAATCGTGGCAATACACTTTTTTGTCCGCTACAATATCGCTCATCAGCACCGTAACGTCGTATTCGCCGTTTCCGCGATAGACATGCGTTTGCAGTTCTTTTTCCGTTTCGTTCCAAATCACGAAATCGGTAAATCCGTCGTTGTTCAGGTCGCGAGCAGTAACGCGGTTGCCTACCATCGACGCGATGTATCTGTTTTCTTCTCCGGTTCCGAAGAACCCGATTCCCGCGCCGTTGCCCAGCAAGTCGGGGATGCCGTCGCCGTTCAAATCGAGGCAGTCGGTTGGTTTCTGCATATCGTCGGGGTTGGCAATAATTGGAACCGGTCGGCTGATTCCGCTCAACCCGAAGCCGGGTCCCAACGAAGGACGTCGTCCCGCCTGCACCGCTTGCAGATAGGCCTCGTATGCTTCCTGGTCGAAACTTGCCGTGTATTCCTCCGGTGTCATGCTGCGCATGTACACATCGCTAAATTCGCCATTGGGTTTTTGGTAGCGGATATAATTTTCCTGCGTGCTGGCAACGTGCCTCAGCAAATCGATGCGCCCGTCCATATTCAGATCGCTTCCCGGAACGAAAAACCCGGCTTCTTTCCGGTACGTTCCATCGGCATTGCTGAGAAACAAGGTGTCGGGTCCGGCATATCCGATAGATGGATTTACGTTTCCAACACTGATGTCGGCAAATCCATCACGGTTTATATCGCTTACGTTGATTGAAAAAGCGACAGTGGAGGTAGAAACTCCAATATCTTGTTTTATCGAAAATCCGTTGAAGTAATCATTGGTAATGGATACTTCGAACCTCGGATTCTGATAGCTACTCTTATTGTGATATGTGTTCACAAAAGCCTTATTGCCCGTTCCTTCAAAATCGTAGAAATGAGTGATGGGAGGGAGGATTGGCTTATAAGAATCGATGGTGATTTCTTTTATCCCCACATTGCCCGCGGTGGCAACTATACGGATAAAGCGGACAGCCGCCGAAAACACATAATTCGATGACGATTGGTATTCAATTCCATCGGTAGAAAACTGCACATCAACAGCATCGGGACTGACTGCATCGTATCCATTATTGCCTATAAGCTCTATTTTATAAGCATTGTCAATCGGCAAATTGAGTTCCGGCAGCGTAACGGAGCCGCCTATTTCATTAAAAGCAATGGAACCTTTGCCATACCATTCGGGAAATCGAGCGTTGTTTAATGTAAAGCCGTAAATATTGCGCATCGAAGCAAAATCGTTACTGTAGGGTATTTCGGTTATGTTCGTATTGTCGCCGTTTGTTACCCGCATAGCGAAATACGAATTGTCCATCCCCCAATCCCAGCGCCAATTATCTCCTGTTTTTACGATTTTCACAAATTTCACGTCGCTTTCAATCGGAACAATACCCAAAGCAATGGGAGTAAAATTCTCACCGTCGGTCGAAATCGAAAATTCCACATTGTAGCCTGCGGTTGCAAGCACCGGGTTTTCCACATCCGAAAGGTCGAGCATAGGCGAAATCATATATTCGGTAGCATAGCCATAAAAACTACCATCAGGATAAAAGGTAAAGTTTTTCAACGAATCGCTGTTTCCGGTACATTCGGCACTCCACGGGAAATCGGCAACCCACGCATCGTCAATAGTAATTTTAAAAACCTTATCACCCCATAAATTCCAATCGGAACGAGTTCCCCTATCGACCATTACATATTTCACGTCTTTTGAAACACTTGTTCCTTGATTGGTGCCAATTGTAGTCCATTCACTTCCATCTTCCGAAACGTATGCTTTTACCGCATTGTCGGGCGAAGTAAACGTAACATACGGATTTTGCAAGGCACTCATATCTATCTGCGAAGTAACAACAAACAGCGAACTTGCCATGTCGGCTCCCGAAATTGTCCAATCCGACACATCCATATCGGCAGTAATATCCAATTCAAGTGGGAATGTGTTGTACAAAGGAGTTGTTTTAAGGGCAAAGTCATTTATTAAAATAGAAAAACTACGAGGCCAACGAGATCCTGTTTTTGTGAGTTTGATGTATTTAATATCTTTTTCTATAAATGACATTCCCATTTCAACAGGCGTATAGTCAGTCCCATCTGCCGATATAGAAACTGTTAATTCGTTTGCATTTATAATGATGTAAGGCTTTTCCAATTCCGACAAATCGAGTTCGGGCGTAATTAAGTCTGTGGTATTACTTGTACTGAAGTTGCCGAGAGGAACCATTGTCCATCCTGCAAAATCCATATCCGATGCGTAAGTAAATATTACAGGAAATTCTGTAATAGGTGGCATGTCTTCCCCATCTCCGATCGTTACATCAAAGTTAGACCGAGATGCCGATGTTGTTCCCCAATTTCCTGTTTTTGAAAACTTAATATACTTAACATTACTCTGTAGAGGCATATTCCACGCTTTTACAGGTGTATAATCTGTACCGTCTGTTGAAATGGAAATGGTTATATTGTTACCACTTGCGTAAAGATAAGGTTTCTCCAATCCCGACAAATCCAATTCGGGCGTAATCAGATCGGAGGTATTCCCTGTATCAAACTTACCGGCAGGAAGCATTGTCCATCCCGTCAAATCCATGCTGTCTGCGTAAGTAAACGTTGTAGGAAACCCCGTAATGGGTAATGTAATAGAAGAGATATGAATATAAAAATTGGAAGTATTAGTCCAACGCCCCCAAGAACCGCTTGTCTTAGTGATTTTAATATATTTAACATTTTTTC
Source organism: Bacteroidales bacterium OttesenSCG-928-B11 (assembly GCA_030267125.1). GTDB lineage: Bacteria > Bacteroidota > Bacteroidia > Bacteroidales > WCHB1-69 > JAGVVH01. The sequence continues at coordinate 12,516 of JAJDJJ010000027.1, read as the reverse complement.
CTACAGAAGCGCCGTTTTTTTTCATAGGGATGTAGTTGATGCTGTCTGTCGAAATAGAAACGGATATATTATCACCGGAGACATATATGTAAGGGGCACTTAATGGCGACAAATCCAATTTAGGTGTAATCAAATCAATAGTGCTATATACACCAAATACTCCTCCTGGAGCAATTGTCCATCCTGTCAAATCCATATCGTCGGCGTAGGTAAATGTTGCCGGAAAATCGGTAATCGCCTGCGCGTTTGTTTTTAGTGTACCAGCCGTAAGCATCAGGCACAAACAAATTACTGAAAAAATGTAATGTAGTGTTTTCATTGCTTTCCTTTTTTGATTTCAGAACAAAGGTATGAATTTATCAGGAAAAAATCATAGACAAAAATAGATTTTTGAGAAAATAACGTCATTTATTAAGTGCTATCAAAGTGTGGGAACTTTATATCAAGAATTTAAATGTGTCTTTTTCTCCGAATTTTTTCTTGATACGGTATCGTACAGTTCGTACGCTTGGAGGTTCTATATTAAATAATAAGCCGATGTCTTTGATATTCATGTCAATCAAAAAACAAATAATATATTTCATGTCCATATTGGTGATCTTTTCATGAGCGGCTAAGTAACCTTGTTCAAGCATGTCAATATCCAGATCTGATAATAAATTCAGGTATTTTTCTTTTTTATTTTTTTCTATCAGCGATTTTTTTATTTCGCCGGCTATTTTTTCGACCATTAATTGGATTGGTTTCTGTTCTAATTTTTGCTGTATCTGTTCCAATTCCTCTGCATATTGATTGGCTTTCTTTTCACTTTGTCTTGCCAATTCTTCGAGTCTATTGTATTTCTGTTGTAATTTTTCTCTTTCTTCTCTATTTTGTAGCAATTCATTTTGTTTCAACTCGGTCAATAAAGCAGATTCGTATACGATCTGTTCCATATTTTTTTTGCGAAGCTTATAAAAAGAGACTACAAAAACGACCGTAATTAATAATATTAGCGCTAAACCGGCAATAAGAATCGTAATTAAGCGGGTAGTACGGTGTCTCTCTTCAAGAAGAGAAATATAGGCTTCCTTTTTTTCTGTTTCATACTTAAACGACATTTCATTGATGGCCGTTATCTTATCGTTATCGTATCTTCTCTTCTCGTTTTCTTGCAGTAATCGTTGGTATTTTAAGGCTTCCGCGAAATTTCCCTTTTTTTCGTACAATGCAACTAAATTGTTGTAAATTTCCCGGTATTCCGCAATCACAATATTATAGTTTTCGTACTCTTCCAATAAAGATAACGCATATAGCATCTCTTTTTCCGCCTGTTCATATTTGCCTTGGCGCAAGTGTATTTCCCCATATAATATGTAGACACTTATATAGACCTCTTTTTCGTCATGCTTTCCTTTTGTGCTTTCTATTGTTTTGTCCAAATAGAAGTACATGGTGTCATATTCGTCTGAATAGTATTCATTATAGTCGACGGCAATGTTATAATACGTCCATGCTGGATTTACTCCGCCGGTTACCTCATCTCCCCACTTTTCTATGAGTGCGATATTTCTTTTACCGCATAAGATAGAAGAGTCGAGGTATGCGTAATCAGCTTTTTCTTCATCAATCAACTCGCTATAATAGACCGATTTAATTGTATTTAGCTGATAATCAGCTTGTGCAGATTGTGCCCTCTCTGCATATTTCTCCATCTGTTCAATCACTCTTTCCAGTCCTGACGCGTCTTTTATCTCTTGGAAATTAATGGCAAGATGATACAGGTTGTTTATCACATTTTCATATTCTCCTAATTGGTCATACAACTCTATTGATTTGTAAAAATATTCATGCCCTTGGGCAATATCTCCCTCCTCCATCTGATATATTCCATAAAGGAAATATATTCTCGCTTCGATGGGTTTATCATCGGTCTCCATCTCAATAGTGCGTAATGCTTTTTTAAGTTCGTCATTCTCTTTCTCTCTATTTCCCGAATTATAATAGACATTGCGCCCAAAATGATACGTCCATGCTAACAACGCATTCCGGCGGAGTTCGTCTTTTACCTCCTTTTGAATAAAGGGGATAACTTTTTCGTGAAATAGGGCTAAGTCATCCTCATCAAATGTGTAATTCACTTCATTGCGCACAACAAATCCGCGAACATTGTTTATGCGTTCTTCCGGATTCAAATCTTTCTGCTTCAGTATGAAATCGATACTATCCTTTACGTTTATTTGTCCGGAAACAGATGATAAGAGTAGGAATATGCTGAATAATAAAAAGATTTTTTTCATCATCTTCCCTCTTTGATCAGTTCCATCAACTCTTTCATCGATAATTTTGCCGATTGGTCGCTGCCTTCGAGCAGAGATTCCGCCAAATCCCGTTTGGTTTCGTGGAGTTGAATGATCTTCTCCTCAATCGTATTTTCCGCCACCAATCGATAAATGGTAACCGGTCGTTGCTGACCAATCCGGTGCGCCCGGTCGGAGGCCTGGTCTTCCACCGCCGGGTTCCACCACGGATCAAGGTGAACCACATAATCGGCTGCCGTGAGATTCAGTCCCAAACCACCCGCTTTCAAACTGATCAGGAATAGCTGCCCCTCTCCATTTTGAAAGTCCTTCACACTCTTTTCCCGTTTGGCGATAGGCGTGCTTCCATCCAAATATTGGTAGCTAATTCCTTTCTCATCCAACGCTTTCCGAATAATGGCCAAATGGGTGACAAACTGGCTAAATACTAATGCTCTGTGATTATTCGCCGTTAATTCATCCACAATTTCGAGAAAAGTGGTCAGTTTTGCCGATGGAATATCAATGTTGCTATCAATCAATTTGGGGTTGCAGCAGGCTTGCCTCAATTTGGTGATTTCGGCCAATACCTGCAAATGTTTCGCTCCACTTCTATCCTCATTATTGGCAATGTTTTCGAGAGCTTCTCTTCGTAAAACTTCATAGAAAGCCATTTCCATTTCGGAAAGTTGAATCTTCTTTACAATCTCCGTTTTGGAAGGAAGCTCTTCCAATACGGTTGTCTTTGTCCGGCGAAGGATGAACGGAGCGATCAGTTTTTTCAATCGTTTTCTCATCGCTTCATCGCCAGGTTTGATAAAGCGGTCGGTGAATTGGGTCAGATTCCCGAGCAGTCCGGGGTTGATGAAGTTGAACAGATTCCAAATTTCACCCAAATGGTTCTGAATCGGTGTTCCGGTGAGGGCGATACGGAAAAGGCCTTTCAGCTGCATGATCGCTTTGGAAGTTTTGGTATTGAAATTCTTAATCGCGTGGGCTTCATCCAAAATGATCGTGCCGAATTCCGGCTTGCCAAATAGCTTATCTTCAGATTGAACCAAACCATACGAGGTTATTAAAACATCGCCCGCTTGCAACTCATTGAGGGTCTCTTCCCGATTTGCATTAGCCAACGTCTTGACATTCAAAGATGGCGCAAAGCGGTTGATCTCATTGATCCAGTTTCCCATCACAGAAACGGGACAAACCACCAACGCCGCGCCTTGGTTCGCTCGGTGCAATAAAACAGCCAACGACTGTATGGTTTTCCCCAACCCCATATCATCGGCGAGACAAGCTCCGGCATTCCATTGCGCCAAACGGGTCATCCAACGAAATCCCTCTTCCTGATACGGGCGCAGTTCGGCTTGCAATGTGGAAGGAATCTCCACCTCATCCATTTTAGTGTCATGAACACGTTTCTGAAACGCTTTCCAATCCTTGTCCGTCTTCAGATTTTTCACATTCTCAAAAAAGCCCTCCAACGCCACCGAAGCAAATGGATTGATCGCCACATTTTTCTTATCCGAAGTGCTGAAAGAGCGCAAATCATCCAGCTGTTTTTTCAGCTCATTCGTCAAGGCTAAGAATTGGCCATCAGAAAGTTCTATAAATCGACCGTGACTTTTCTCGGTCAGGGAGAGCAGTTGTTGGAGAGATAGTATTGTATTTTCATCCACGACAAGCTCTCCTTGCAGATCGAACCAATTATTTTTGGTTTTCAGAGAGAGTTTCAGATTCTCAAAACCGGCGCTTCCGGTAATTTTAAATTTCTCCCCTTCCGGCCATTCAACCACACTGATATTGCTATGATGTTTTATAATATCAAGCATATACAAAGAGTCCATCGGATCATTAAACGCGATCAATCCATCTTGAATATCCAAACTTTCAAGTCCTTGAATATCATCCATCAGTTGCGATTCATGAGCCAATTCCATTGCCATGTCTCTTTTCACCTGATATTGCGTATTCTCTCCATTCCGGATCAACACCTTCCCTCCTTTTCCCGGTTTGCAGTAGGGTGGAAATTCGCCAAAAGGCTTGCTGTACAGCTCGGCTTTCAATCCATCGCCAAAAGGCAGCAGTTGCACCCGGATTCTGGAATCGGCAGCTACACTTTCGATCTCGGTTTCCGAATTTTCGGAGGCAAAAAGATCAGAATGGATGTCGAAATTCTGCTCGCTCAACGTAGCCAACAATTTGATCAGTTTCTCTTTGCCGGATTTAGGAACAGAGAGCTGCTTCTTTAGGATAATACGTAAAATATCGCGTTGTTTATTTGTTAAATCATAAATATGATACCGCGTATTTGTCTCTTTTTCAATAAATAGGCGACTATCATCAATATTAGATCTGAAATTCGTTTTTAAAAGATAGTGTGTGCCTGATTGCTCAACGGTGATCACCGGTTTCCCTTCCATAAACTCCACCGGAGTATCCACTCCGCCATCAAGAAAAATGTGAGGATGGCCAATCAACTCTTTAAAAACAGAATCCTTGAATTGATACTCCTGCTGATAATAGGAAGAGTAGAATGAGATGGTTTTGGATATTCTAAAATCCTGATCCGACATATTTTGAACGCCCCCTTCAAAAAAAGTTTTCATGGCAATATTACGCCCTTTGGACCATCCTTTGACTTGACGGGTTTGCAAAACCGGTTGTATCGAATTATGCCTCGGATTAAAATAATAGACGATCCGGGAAGAAGCCTCTTTTGTGTTTTTTTTAGAAGATTTAGGCTGTATTCCCAAAAGCAAATCGAGGGTCTTTTCCCACTCTTCCACCTGAACAATCTTAGAGATGAAAGGAGCATGATCCACCTTTGCGGCAATCCGTTCATATAATTTGGTAGAACGAGGATTATCTAATAATTTATTCAGGGCATAAGCCGCTTCTAATGCCAAAAGCGAATAACCGGCATTATCAGCATGGTCAACTAAGTTATATAAAACCTCAAATTCTGAAGAGCTTGAAAGTTTGAAGTTACAAAGATAGTAGGTTAACAGCGCTAATATTCCAAAAATATTCTTTTGGATAAATAATATTCCCAATTGCAGTTGATTATTCTCTAAATTCGAATTCCCCTCTGTGAAAAAACGAATCAGCGTTTCAAATACTATATGAGGGAGAAACTCGTCAGGATTCAGCGACTTTGCTATCCGTTGAAAAACCGGCAGGGAAACGGTTGATTCCATTCGTAATAAAGCAGTCATATAAAAAAATGACATCGATAATTCATAAGGAAGGTAGCTCCCTTTCATCTCTTTTCGCTGACTTTTTAACCCTTTTTCAAAAATTTTCAACGAATCTTCCACTTGCTCTTCCATCAATAATTTCAGGGCAGGCAAATAGTATGTATGAAAAAGATTCTCCTCCTCATTCAAAGGTATGCCTATTGCTTTTTCAATGTTTCCGGAATAATAATATTTCCATTTTTCATACTCTATCAAAACATTGTTATCTATTATAAAAGGATTCATCCGCTCAAGGAATTTTTCTGTTTCCGAGAAAGGAATAAAGTGATATTGATCTTCCAGAATTTTAGTGTTGATAAGATGACGGGTTAGCCATGGAGATATTTTGTGAAAATAAGGGGCATAACTATCATCATTCAGAATCTCTCTAAATATCCCCTGCGCATAAGAGAATGAAAAATCAAGAAACTCATTTTCAGCCACGCGATATTTATCTATATCTTCAAAAAGCAAAGCTATAAGCATACTTCTTTGCCTTTTTAACGGATTCGCTTCATGATAGTAATAGTAACTTGAACCCAATTTTGCCTCAGTATCAATGAGTTTTTTGGCATCTTCGATATGCGGAAGAATGTGAACAAAGAAAAGATTGTCTATCTCGATTTTTTGATAACCATACCTTGAATTACGGATAATCTTATGTTCCTCAAATAGTCTCACTCTTTTTTTGATAACGGTTTGTGTCATCGAACGACCAAGATTTTTCATCCTGGCTTCCAAATGAGAGTACTCTAAATTATACGTTTTAATGATTGCAATTTTTAGAAGTAGCTGATCATCGGCGTTTAATGAATTAAAAAATTGGATACTCTCGTCACGTTTCATATTCTATTATTTTTCAATTACCAGGAAAAAAACTATTCATAAATTCTCAATACATCATTTCAAACAGCGTAACCACGCATCATCCCTCTTTCATCGACAAGTTGATTCTTTTCCTCGCCACGTCCACGCCGACCACTTTCACCATCACTTTTTGATTGAGTTTCACCACATCATTAGGGTCGGAAACATAACGGTTGGCAAGCTGGCTGATGTGAACCAAACCATCCTGATGAACACCGATATCCACAAAACAACCGAAATTGGTGATATTGGTTACAATACCGGGCACAACCATCCCTTCAACCAAGTCATTGATGGAGTGTATCGACTTGTCGAACTCGAAAACGTCGAAATGTGCCCGCGGATCGCGGCCGGGTTTAGCCAATTCTTCTATGATGTCCTTCAATGTCGGCAATCCGACTTTCTCGGTTGTATATTCTTTTAGATCAATATTTTTCCGCACCGCCTCGTTCGCTATCAACTCTTTAACGGAACAATGGTTGCGTTTCGCCATTTCATCTACGATATGATAGCTTTCGGGGTGCACGGCACTGCTATCCAACGGATTCTCAGCCGCATGGATGCGAAGGAATCCCGCCGCCTGCTCGAACGCCTTGTTGCCGAAACGAGCCACTTTCATCAATGACTTCCGATCAGCGAAAGGCCCGTTTTGGTTTCGATATTCCACTATATTCTTAGCCAACACCGGTCCTACGCCCGAAACGTACGATAGCAACTCCTTGCTTGCCGTGTTCACCTCCACACCTACCTTGTTTACGCAGCTTATCACCGTCTCTTCCAAGCTATTACGTAATAAAACCTGATTCACATCATGTTGATATTGTCCCACCCCGATCGACTTGGGATCCACCTTCACCAACTCGGCTAACGGATCCATCAGCCGCCGGCCTATGGAAACTGCTCCGCGGACAGTCACGTCATAATCGGGAAACTCCTCTCGGGCAACTGCTGACGCCGAGTAAACCGACGCCCCGCTCTCGTTGACCACAATAGCCATCACATCCCGCTCAAACGGGATCTTGCGCACAAAATTCTCCGTCTCCCGCCCCGCCGTTCCATTGCCAATCGCAATTGCCTCTATCTTATATTGCAAAACCAATCGTTTCAGTTTATCCGAGGCCAATTTGTACTCCGCCTGCGGGGGATGTGGATAAATTGTTTCGTTATGCAATAACTTTCCTTGCTCATTCAGTATCACTATCTTGCAACCGGTCCGGAAACCGGGATCAATGGCAAGTACCCGTTTTTGACCCAGTGGGGGAGACATTAGCAATTGTCTTAAATTATTGACAAATACGTTAATAGCTTCTTTATCCGCTTTTTCCTTATAGAAATCCCGAACTTCCGTTTCCATTTGGGGTTGCAGCAAACGTTTATAAGAATCTGTCGTCGCTTTCCATACCTGCCGCGCGCAATCGTTCTCATTGCGGATAATGAATCGTTTCAAAATATCCAAAGCCTTCTCTTCATCAGGAAAAACCGTAACTTTCAGAAAACCTTCGTTTTCGCCTCTGAACATTGCCAAAATCCGGTGGGATGGCGCTTTGCGGAGCGGTTCCGAAAATTCGAAGAAATTCTCATATTTTTCCCCATCTTTTTCTTTATCTTTCAACACTTTAGAATGGATAGCAGCCTCATTCATAAAGAGTGTCCGCATTCTTTCGCGTACGCGTTTGTTTTCACAGATCCATTCGGCTATGATATCGCGGGCGCCGGCAATAGCATCTTCTTCATTTTCAACACCTTTTTCTTTATTGATAAACGAAGCAGCTAATTTCTTCAGCGGGATATCTTGCTGATCGTAAATTCTGCGGGCCAACGGCTCCAAACCTTTATCCATCGCAATGGTAGCCCTGGTTTTGCGTTTCGGTTTATATGGCAAATAGATATCCTCCAATTCGCTCATTGTCAACGCATTTTCTATCTCCTCCCGCAACTGTTCGGTCATCTTTCCTTGTTCAGTGATGGAATCGACGATGGCGGCACGCCGTTTGTCCAATTCTATCCATTTCGTATTGAGTTCACCTATCTTACTGACCTGGACCTCATCCAAACTGTCGGTAGCCTCCTTTCGGTAGCGGGAGATAAAAGGTACGGTAGCACCGGAGCTCAGCAATTCGATTGTATTTTTAACCTGCCACGGTTTCAATCCCAAAGTTTGGGCAATAATTTCAGCATAATCACGTATAATCATGGCTTTACAGACTTTTTAAGCCAGCAAAAATAGGGAAATTAAGTGTATCTTTGCGGGCTTTTCTAAGAAGATATTATTTATTAAAGTATCGGATATTATGTTATTGAGTGATAGATTAAAATGGATACGACCGCTTTGCGCCGCCATCACTCTTTTGGCATTTTTTCTCCCGTCCTCCTCCTTGTCCGCCCAATCCAACGATTGTGTCAACCTGCAATTTTTCGAGGAGGTTTATGACAACAGTACCGAGGAAATCAGCCGATATCTTGGAAAAAACGGCTGGTTGCTACTCTCCAGCGAGTTTAATGAACCATTGATGCTGAGCGAGGATACGCTGATTTTTAATCTGGCGATTTGGAAGAACACGAAAAGTTCTGCTAACCAGTTCGTTTACCTCTATCATAAAACCGGACTATCCCATTATCTAGAAGTTGTCATTGCGGAGAAATGTTACACCACATTGTTAGACAACATACATCCCAAGTATGGTTTTCTTTATGAAAGCAAAATGATCGGAAATGATATCCAGTCGGAAAGTGCCATCTCCACAAAGAAACATGTTATACTGCAACAACGTCATAAACAAACATTTACATATCACGCTATCTGCTATAATCCATTGCAAATCGATAGCCTGATCCAAGTACAGCGAGACGGGAAATTTGAAGCGCAGTTAATCTATCTTCAAAAGAAAGAACACATCGAAAATCTGTTAAAAAAGTGCGAATCCTTAGCAAAAAACAATGATTATGAGAGTGCTTTGGTTATTCTTGATACCTTACGGGGATTTCTCCCCGAGTATGACGAGACAATTTCCAAACGAAAGGAGTTATATAGGGAAGCAATCAAAAAACAAAAGATTGCCACACTGACTGCCCAAGCCGAGCAACTCTTTGATGACCGTAACTTGCAGGAAGCAATGAAAGTGTATGAAAGTATCTTGCGTTTGGATCGCGAAAACAACACCGCCACGATCCGTATCGCCCAAATCAAACGAATGCTCGACGTTTTGTATCTACGATCGGACATCTTGTATGATTATAAAATCCTCAATCCTGATTCTTGGAATCTGATCAACAATCAATTGCAAACAGAGCTCAACAACACCGTCAGCCGTAGTAAAAAAGGCAGCTTGGATTTTACTTTCACTCTTTATATGGATACGATCGGACGGAACGCCTCCTTTTATTCCATGACACAAAATACGGATCAAGACTTTGAGAAATTCTTGAAAAGCTTGGCTGTCAGCTCGATGATAAAGCCAACCTATAAAGAGTCTATCTCCGTGGCCTCTCGGTATAATTTCCAGCATAAACTCAATTGGGCATCGTTTGATTTCGATCTCAAAAAAAAGAAAAAGGGCATTAAAACCTCCTCTAATTATAGGTATTTGTTAAATGACGACACTTTTAAGAAATTTATCAATGATGAAGAGTTGCCGAATGGAAAGTATGTTTTCGAAGTGAAAGAGAAGAGGTTGGATATGGATCCAATGCTGTTGGATATGACGTTAAAACAGTACAAAGTAGTTGGACGGGAGGCCTTTTTCTATTCGTTATTATTACCGGGAGTCGGCACAATGGCTGCCACGCAAGGGCAAAAAGGTTATTTTTCGTTTATCAGCTTCTTTGCCGCAGGAGGGTGCAGCTTGGCCGCTTACCTGCAAGCGCAAAAGCTGAAATCTTCCGCAAAATACAGTTTGAATACAAATAACGACCAAGCTCGTCATGACAGATTGATGAAAGAGGCAAATGCAATAGAAATTGCTTCATACATAGGATTTTCCGTCACGGGTGTCATATATATTACCGAAGCTTTCCGCGCAATGTCCAAAGGTGGAAAAAACATGAAAGCCTCGAAAGAGTTGCGCCGCTCCATCAAAAATAATCCTAAAGAAGTTATCATGCAAGATATTAGATTGTAACCAAATGTCTTATCTACCTAAAAGAATATATACATAAAATCATATTATAATGACAACAACATTGAAACCTCGCGTTCGTTTTGCACCCAGCCCGACAGGCCCGCTTCACATTGGTGGCGTTCGCACAGCATTATACAACTACCTTTTCGCTAAACAACACGGCGGTACCTTCATCCTCCGAATCGAAGACACCGACCAAACCCGTTTTGTACCCGGAGCGGAAGAGTATATTATCGAATCATTTGAGTGGCTGGGAATTACATTCGACGAAGGTGTGCGTGTTGGTGGCGATTTCGGCCCGTACAAACAGTCGGAACGCAAACCGCTTTACCAGCAATTTGCGCAACAGCTGATCGATTCGGATTGGGCCTATTACGCATTCGACACGCCCGAACAGCTTGATGAAAAACGCAAAGATTACGAGGCTGAAAAGAAAAATTTCCAATACGACAACAGTACCCGTTTGTCGATGACCAATTCGCTCTCGCTTCCTAAAGAGGAGACCGAACGAAGATTGGCTTCCGGTCAGCCTTTTGTGATACGATTCAAATTCCCCGCCGATAAAGAGATCTTGGTAAACGATCTGATCCGCGGTGAGGTGCGTATAAATTCCAATTTATTGGATGACAAAGTGTTGTTCAAATCCGACGGTATGCCTACTTATCACTTAGCTAATATCGTGGATGATCATTTGATGGAGATCACACATGTGATTCGCGGCGAAGAGTGGTTGCCATCCGCTCCGCTGCATGTGATGTTATACCAGGCATTTGGATGGGACGCACCCTCTTTCGCACATCTTCCGCTACTGCTCAAACCCGACGGAAACGGCAAACTCAGCAAACGAGACGGCGACCGGTTAGGTTTTCCTGTCTTCCCGTTGCAATGGATCAACCCCGAAACGCAAGAGATCTCTTCCGGCTATCGTGAAATGGGATATCTCCCTGATGCTGTGATAAATATATTGTCATTATTGGGTTGGAATCCCGGCACGGAACAAGAGATCCTCTCCATCGATGAGTTAGTGAAACTCTTTTCATTGGATAAAATCAGCAAGTCGGGAGCAAAATTTGATCCTGAAAAAGCAAAGTGGTTCAACCATCAATATATTCAAAAACAACCGATTGCAAACTTAGCAAAAAGCTTTGACCATCAATTGAAAGCAAAAGGCATCCACGCCTCTATCGAGCAAGTGGAACGCGCTGTTGCGATGATCCGCGAACGGGTCCATTTCCTCACTGAATTTTGGGATCAGGGATATTTTCTTTTCGAAGCTCCGAAAGAGTATGATCAACAAGTAGTTAAAAAACGTTGGAAGGAAAATACTCCCGACCAGTTGCGCCAAGTTTTAGCTATCATCTCTTCCGTTCAACCTTTCAACAAGGAGACTGCTCACGACGAAGTTGTCGCTGCCATCCAGCGCAACGAATGGAATATGGGACAAGTAATGAACTGCTTACGCCTTTCCATCGTTGGCGCCGCCAAAGGTCCTGATCTGTTTGACATCATCGATTTTATTGGTGTGGAAGAGGTAAACGCAAGAGTGGAGCAAGCAATAGATAGGCTATGCCCTGAAAATTAAAAAATCTTTGGGCGCACCCCTTCGCCCTCCCCCGCAAGCCTTTCCCTTCGCTCGGGTCAGGCTTTCCGCTGCAAGTCCTCGCCATTTTCCCGCCGCACAAAGCCCGCATAAAAATGGCTCCGGGCTTTCCGCTGCAATCCTTTGCGCAAGGAACTTCAACCGATAGAACATCAAAATTAGAAGAAGTACACATTTTTCCGGATAGCAATAGATGTTTTTATCCGTTCTAATGATTTCGTCCTGTTTCCACACCGAGCTTCACTGTATTTGCACGGGGCTATTCATATATTGTCGCGTACCTACGGCACGCTGTTGATCGCCCGTCCCGTTTTTTCTACCAAGCTGTCATCCCTAACGGGATGAAAATTCACCATAATATTCTCATTCCCGCGATTTCGAATTGTCCCATTTTTTCTACCGAGCTGTCATCC
>JAJDJJ010000026.1 GCA_030267125.1 Bacteroidales bacterium OttesenSCG-928-B11 | reverse complement strand
TTGTGGAGTGTTTGGTATGCCCGCCAAATCATCAAAAGTCCAAGCTGTAATCAGGGTTTCTTGCGCGAAGAGTCCAAATGAGAGGAGCATCGCAAGTGTTAAAAAGGTAAGTTTCTGTTTCATAATGCTAAATTTTGTTGATTAATTGTCTTATTTTATAGCTGCAAAAATAGTTTTCTTTTATTCTCTTTTGCCTAATACCGCACAAGAATTATGTTTTTTTAACAATAATACAAACCGATGGTTCATTTTCTGATCATTAGCTTTTTCGCAGCCGAAATCCGTTCGTTTTCATCTATAATTTCAATTATATAAATCCCTTGTTCCAAAAAAGAAAAATCCACGTCGAAAATAGCATCATTAGCATGTTTTGTGCAAACAAGTTTACCTCTCAAATCATAACAACGCATCTGATAACAAGATGATGAAATGCCAAAGATTTCAACCGTAATTACATTGCCTGCTGGATTGGGGTAAATATTAAATGACAATTCTCTATTTTGCGGGGAGTAATTGTTAATTCCGCTGCTTTTTGCCGCATGCACGACGACATTGTCAAAACGATTGTTGCCTGTGGCGGAAGTTGCGCCATCCACAGTCAAGCGCAAGTAAATGGTATCGGCAACATTCAGCGGTTCAATAGTTTGCAGGTTCAAACTCATCAATTCAAATTCTCCAACAGATTGCGGGGAGGTATTGGAATTATCAATCACTTGGTAATCATCCCCATCAATACTCCACTCCCACAAATGTTCGCTAAAACCGGAAGCTGTTCTCCGACAGGCGAAAGTGAGGTTAAACTGGGAGTACCCAGTGGCACCAAAAGCAAACACCACTGCATTTTGATTGGCCTGCTCCCCGGTAATCGCCAATGAACGCGAAGCATTGGCTGTCGCACCTCTCGGATCTCCGATCGTGGTGCCGGCAAAGGCGTCCAATTGGGCGTTAGTCCCCGAAGTACTGAAAGCCGAAGAGGTATAACTCCCATCCATATAAAGCGTTGCGAAACCCACCTCAATAACATCAGCCTTAATTTGAGTCGGCACATTGGGCTTGCCCTCCAGTGCATCAAACGTCCACATCGCAACAATTTCCTCATCTTGCGGCATTCCCGCCATAAAACTTATAGACGTATCTTTTATGAAATACTGATTTTCAGCTAATAGATTACGGACAATCAGGTGGTAATTTTTTCCATTTTGCAATGGATTTTCCAGATGCAGATAAATTGTATCATATATATATTGTATACTTTCAACAGAATTGCCGGACTGAATCGTATAGTTTGCCGGGTTAACTATTGTGGATTCGATCATTGGTTTATCGATATGCAATTGTAAAATTTGCAAGGTTTTCACCGCAAAGCAGTCAATTTTGGGACGGTCGTGCGTGGCAGTATCATCCAAGATAAAAGGGTGTATGGAATCTGCGCTCCAAATCTTACCTATTAGTTCCGGATAATCGATAAAAGGGTTTCTATTTTGTTGTATCGCATAAACAGCATTATTCCTATTGCGCTCCTTATCATTAACGGGATCAAGGAGATGCCAGTTCATAAAGAGCTCCAGCGCCCATGGTTGCAATTGCGATTTGAATGTCATCGGTGATTGTTCCAAAAAGCTGCCATCCTCAAACATGTACCGCGTAGCCATATAGAAAAAAGAGCGCGCAATATCTCCTTTATATTCATCAATCGGCTCAAAAGCATTGGTTGAGGGAGCGCCAGCAGCTTGATTGCTACCATATTTCGAACCGTTCGAGAAGGTGCGGGTCGGCGAAATTACAATGCCATACGGATAATTATTCCGGGTGGAGTTAATATATCCGTCAACAGGGTAAATATGGAAAAGATCCGAGTAAGGCGCTCCGGTCCCACCACCAAACCAACTTTGGCAAAAAGTGTGTTCGCGATTATAACAATGGCCCTCGCCGGATCCCACTTGCCCGCACTGATCATCGTAAATCACGAAGTCGTAAGCATTGGTGTCGGCAGGATTGTCTGAATAAATATCCCAAACGGTGACACCTTCTTTTGTGTCGGTCTGTTGGAAATGTTGCCAAAGCGAAGAGTAGCTAACTGTGTTATGATTGTCGATAATACCGGATAATGTTTGCTGCAAATCACGCCCGGACTTTCCATTGGCTTGATTATAGTATCCCGCCGGTATTTGGGCAAAAACCGACAAATGGCAAAATAAAACGACAATAATCCATAGATTTTTTTCCATTTTTAACAACCTTTATGCAAAGATACTCTTTTCGATATAAAAGACACATAAAACAATAAAAAGAGTCGAAAAGTTCTTGAAAATCGGGAAAATAAAAGTCTAAAAAAATAATTTCACAAAAAAAAATCGGGAACGGATTTGGTATGAATTAAAATGTATCTTTGCCGCGTTAATTTTTTAAATACGTTATATGAACATTTTTATTGGAAGCTTACCATTCAGAACTAAGGAAAGCGATTTGAGATCATTCTTCGAAAACTACGGAGAAGTTAGTAGAGCATCAATCATTACTGATCGGGAAACCGGTCGTAGCAGAGGTTTCGGATTTGTTGAAATGCCGGACGATGACGCAGCGAACAAAGCTATCGAAGGCTTAAACGGATCAGAAATTGAAGGCCGTACTATTGTTGTGAAAGAAGCGATGGAAAAAAGAGAACGCGGTGGCAACTACCGTTAAGATAATAGCAGTAGATCATTCAGATTAGAATTTTTATAGCATTATCAAAAGAGCCGTGGTGAGATTTCACCGCGGTTTTTTTCTTGTATCATATCTTGCGAATCACCCTTTTATTTCATATTATATCGTGAAAAAAGCGCTGTTTTTAACAATCGGGTTCATCTCATTAGGTTTGGGAATATTGGGCATTTTCTTACCTGTACTGCCAACCACGCCATTTCTATTGCTAACTGCCGCCCTCTTTGCCAAAAGCTCCGACCGTTGGTACCGGAAACTAATTTCACATCCGAAACTGGGACCCTATATCTTGGATTTCAGGGAGCATCGCTCCATTCCGCTACGAGCCAAAATCATCACAATCGGTTTATTATGGATCACCATCGGTTTTTCTGTCATTTTCGCTGTCACCGTTTGGTGGTTGCGGGGAATACTTCTCGGTGTCGCTGTGGGAGTAAGCATTCATGTAGGGTCATTTGCGACGAAAAAATGAAAAAATCTTTCCTATTGTCTTTTATATCAAAAATATTGTATATTTGCCGACCTTTAAAAAGAAAGGTTTTATCGAATTAAATACAAAGGTATTTTATTGATAATACGAAAGATAGAAAAACAAGCTGGATTTGCCGAATGGCAAAAAGGCTATCAAAACATTATAAACTATATTTAGAACATGTCAGGATTAATAGGAAAAAAAATTGGGATGACTAGTGTCTATGGTGCCAATGGCAAGATAATGCCATGCACGGTTATAGAAGCTGGTCCTTGCGTAGTTACGCAAGTAAAAACCGTCGAGACAGATGGTTACGAAGCGATCCAATTGGGTTACGACGAGAAAAAAGAGAAAAACACGACCAAACCTTTGAAAGGACATTTCGACAAAGCGGGCACATCCCCGAAGAAAGTGTTGAAAGAGTTTACGCGTTTCGAGGAAGGAAGCCGCAAAAGCTTCGGCGACATTTTAGATGTCACCATCTTCGAAGAAGGTGAGTATGTGGATGTGAGTGGCATTTCAAAAGGTAAAGGCTTCCAAGGCGTTGTGAAACGCCACGGATTTGGCGGTGTGGGTGATTCAACTCATGGTCAACACAACCGATTGAGAGCGCCAGGTTCATTAGGAGCTTCCTCTTGGCCGTCCAGAGTATTCAAAGGAATGCGCATGGCTGGCAGAACAGGCGGCAATAGAGTAAAAATGATAAACTTAGAGATCATCAAGATCGTAAAAGAAAAGAATTTGATTTTGGTTAAAGGTTCCGTTCCAGGACCTAATGGTTCATATTTAATCGTAGAAAGATGGAGTTAAAAGTATATAAAATAGACGGCAGCGAATCAACAAAAACAGTCACGTTAAACGAGAATATCTTTAACGTAGAACCTAATGATCATGCTATTTGGTTAGATGTGAAGCACATTATGGCCAACAAAAGACAAGGTACCCACGACACGTTGGAGAAATCAACCATCTCGGGAAGTACCCGCAAATTGAAGAGACAAAAAGGAACCGGCGGCGCCCGTGCAGGTAGCATCAAATCCCCTACCATCAGAGGAGGTGCAACCGTTTTCGGCCCCCATCCAAGAGATTACTCATTCAAATTGAACAAAAAAATCAAAAGGTTAGCTAGATTTTCCGCGTTGACCTATAAAGCGAAAGAAAACAATATCACTATTATTGAAGATTTCGCGTTCGACGCTCCGAAGACTAAAGCGTACCGACAAATATTGAAAGCCCTCAACCTTGATGGTCAAAAAACATTATTGTTAGCTAACAATTCTAACACTAACGTTTATTTGTCCGCACGTAACTTACCGAAAACTGAAGTTATCAGAGCTTTAGATCTGAACACGTATGATGTGTTGAACGCGCGTCACATCATTATTTGTGAAAACAGCCTTCCGGACATCGAAATCATGCTGGAACAAGGAGAATAAATAAAAAAAATATAATACTAAGATGAACGCATTAATAAAGCCCATTATCAGTGAAAAGATGACCTTAGCGACGGAAAAATACAACCGCTATGGCTTCGTAGTAAACAGAAAGGCTACAAAAACGCAAATCAAGAAAGAGGTTGAAGATATTTACGGTGTGAAAGTTGTGAGAATCAACACGTTGATACAACGCGGAAAATCCACTTCCCGTTATACAAAAGCGGGCATGATCACCGGACAAAAGAACACTTTCAAAAAAGCATACGTTTTTGTAGACAAAGAAGATAAAATCGATTTCTTTAGCAATATTTAAAAATGGCATTAAAAAAGTACAAACCGGTTACGCCAGGCCAACGATTCAAAGTAATCAGCGCCTTTGACGAAATTACCACAAACAAACCAGAAAAAAGTTTACTATGTCCGAAATCAAGAACCGGCGGACGAAATAACAGTGGTAAGATGACGATGCGGTATCGCGGAGGCGGTCACAAAAAGATGTATCGTATCATAGACTTTAAAAGAACTAAAGATGGTATCCCTGCAACAGTGAAGACAATCGAGTACGATCCCAACCGTTCGGCTCGCATAGCATTGTTGTTTTACGCAGACGGTGAGAAACGTTATAT
Source organism: Bacteroidales bacterium OttesenSCG-928-B11 (assembly GCA_030267125.1). GTDB lineage: Bacteria > Bacteroidota > Bacteroidia > Bacteroidales > WCHB1-69 > JAGVVH01. The sequence goes on along the minus strand of JAJDJJ010000026.1, from coordinate 24,967 downwards.
CATTGCGCCCCACGGATTGAAAGTGGGTCAGCAGATCGTTTCCGGCGCAGGCGTTTCCCCAGATTTAGGCAACTCTCTCACTTTAGGTGAAATTCCTTTCGGATCCGTTATCCACAACATTGAATTGAAGCCGGGACAAGGTGCGAAAATCGCGCGCAGCGCAGGATCTTACGCACAACTGATGTCTCGCGACGGCAAATACGCAACCATTAAGCTTCCTTCCGGTGAAACCAGAATGATCCTTTGCAGCTGCCGCGCCACTATCGGTATGGTTTCCAATGTTGACCACAGTTTGGAAGTATCAGGAAAAGCAGGTAGATCACGTTGGATGGGGCGTCGTCCTCGCGTGCGTGGTGTTGTTATGAACCCGGTTGATCACCCCATGGGCGGTGGAGAAGGACGCGCGTCCGGAGGACACCCAAGATCAAGAAAAGGCTTGCCGGCAAAAGGTTACAGAACAAGAGCGCCTAAGAAAAATTCTGATCAATATATAATCGAAAGAAGAAAAAAATAACCCTAAAGTAATATAAGTATGAGCAGATCATTAAAAAAAGGTCCATATATACATTATAAACTTGAACAACGCGTTTTAGAGGCTCAGGCTTCCGGTAAGAAAACCACCATCAAAACATGGTCGCGCTCGTCGCTGATCTCTCCTGATTTCGTGGGTCTCAACATCGCTGTTCATAATGGCAACAAATTCATCCCCGTTTACGTGACCGAAAATATGGTAGGTCACAAATTGGGCGAATTTGCTCCCACACGTATATTCAGAGGCCATGCCGGCTCGAAAGACAAAGGCAAAAGATAAGAAGGACATACTCTTCACACCTAAAAAAACCGGGAATTGACGTTTCCGGTTTTTTTAGTGTAAATCACACAGGAAAAACATGTCAAAAACAACAAAATACAGGCACAATAATATGATTATCCGTACACGCTAAATTTTCCTAATAAAACATTAAAGAAAAAAATCTTTATATCAAAAACTTTGTATATCTTTGCCGACGAAAACAAAACAGAGTGGATAGCAAGAGAACCAAGAATAGTAAGGATATTATGGGCGTACCGGAACCAACCATTCGGCGTATGCCCACGTATTTGAACCTTTTGAAGGAGTTGTTAGAAATGGAGGAATCCAATGTATCCGCGCCGCAGATTGCCCGCCGCCTCAATTTAGATCCGACACAGGTGGTTAAAGATCTGTCGTATGCCGGTGCAAGCGGAAGGCCGCGAATAGGTTATGCGGTTGGGGATCTTTTAACCAGCTTGAAAAATTTCATGGGATACAACCGCCAGCGAGAAGCTTTTTTGGTTGGCGCGGGTTCACTCGGGCAAGCACTAATCCAATACGACGGTTTTGTGGAACACTCGATGAGAATTGTTGCTGCTTTTGATATTAATAAAGAAAAGATTGGAACAGAGATGAATGGAGTTCCTATTTTTTCTATGGATAAATACCGCGATTTAGCCGATCGCTTGCATATTCCCATCGGCATTATCACCACACCGGCTTCAGTGGCACAAGAAATTGCCGACATGATGGTGTGCTGGGGAATCAAGGCGATCTGGAATTTTGCCCCTGTGGCTCTCAGGCTGCCCGAAGGCGTAATCCTGCAAGATACACATATCTATGCTAATTTAGCAGTGATACTTAATAAGTTAATGGACGTTGAAAAACAAACAACAGAAATAGTAAACCAACAGTAGTTCGTAATTAAAATCAAGAAACGATCATGGACACACAAAAAAGCACGGTAAACCAAAGTGCGAGACAGTTCGGACAGGTACTCGAGATTATAGAGAAGTACAACCGCGACAAAACTCGCTTGATTACAATTTTACAGGAAGTACAAGAGGAGTACCGCTATCTTCCTCAGGAAGTGTTGACCTACATCGCTACCGCTTTACGTATGCCGGTGGCGGAAGTGTACGGTGTTGCCACTTTCTATGCGCATTTTTCCTTGGAAGCCAAAGGGAAATATGTGATTAAAGTTTGCGACGGTACCGCCTGTCATGTGAAAGGCTCGACAAAACTCATCGATGCCATTACAAAGAAACTAAATTTAACAGCCGAGAAACACACTACCGATGACATGTTATTCACATTGGAAGCGGTTAGCTGTTTGGGCGCATGCGGATTAGCACCGGTGATGGTAATCAACGAGCAAGTATACGGCCAGGTTACCGCACAAAAGTGCGACGAGATCCTCGATGGCATCATTAGTAGTGAGAAGTAAAAGAGGAGAAGGCGAACGGAAAAAGAGATAATCAATAAGGCTATCTTGAAATCCCGAAACCTCAAAGAACAGAATAGTCACAAACATTTTAAATAAAACAAAATGGCTAAAATAAATTTAAAACAGATAAAAGAAGATTATAACAAAGCCGCTTCACATATTCACAAACGCATTGTGATTTGTGCGGGAACCGGTTGTATCGCCAACGGTTCATTGAAAGTGTATGAGGCTTTTGAAAAAGCACTTACCGATGCCGGACTTGATCTTTTCGTTGACCTCAAGTTGAATTATCACGATGATGACAAAGCATATCAGCTTACAGGCAGCGGTTGCCAAGGATTTTGCGCGCAAGGCCCCTTGGTAAATATTCTTCCCGATGAAACGATGTACACCAAAGTGAAACCGGAAGATGTGCAAGAAATTATCGAAAAGACAATCAAAGGTGACGAGATCATCGAACGTTTACTTTATACGAACCCCGCTGACGGCAAAAAGAGCAAAGGCCAATTGGACATCCCGTTCTACAAACGCCAAACCCGTTTGGTGTTAGGCGAATGTAGTCATTTGGATCCGGGTAACATCAGAGAGTATATCTCTCACGACGGTTATGCGGCAGCAGAAAAAGCATTCACCAAAATGACTCCCGAAGAGGTTTGCAACACTATACTTGATTCAGGTTTGAGAGGCCGTGGCGGCGGTGGTTTCCCTACAGGGAAAAAATGGTTGTTCACTCTTCAGGAAAATAACCCGAAAAAATATGTGATCTGTAACGGTGACGAAGGTGACCCCGGTGCATTCATGGACCGCAGTTTGATGGAAGGTAATCCTCACCGGATATTGGAAGGCATGATGATTGCCGCCCGCGGTATCGGTTCCGACGAAGGCCACGTTTACGTGAGATTAGAGTACCCATTGGCCATCAAACGCATGCAAAAAGCGATTGAAGATGCTATGGAAGCCGGCATATTAGGCGAAAATATTTTCGGAAGCGGACACAACATGCACATCCACATCATGGAAGGTGCGGGAGCATTCGTATGTGGTGAAGAGACTGCATTGATCGCTTCCATCGAAGGGAAACGCGGTATGCCGATGCCTAAACCACCATTCCCTGCACAAAAAGGTCTCTTTGGAAAACCAACCGTAATTAATAACGTGGAAACATTAGCCGCTGTACCATTGATCGTTAGAAACGGTGCCGAGTGGTTCAATGTTCACGGAACAGCTTCTTCTAAAGGAACAAAAACTTTTGCTTTGACCGGCCACGTAGCCAATACCGGCTTGATCGAAGTGCCGTTCGGAACAACATTGCGCGAGATTGTTTATAATATCGGCGGTGGTGTGACCAACGACGAAGGCATTGTTACCGGAGAAGGTTTTAAAGCAGTGCAAATTGGTGGACCGTCAGGTGGTTGTTTGACTGAAGATCACCTTGATGTTGAGATCGATTATGACAGCTTGTTGAAAAACGGCGCTATGGTTGGATCCGGCGGTTTGGTTGTGATGAACAAACAATCCTGTATGGTGCAAATTGCGCGTTTCTTCATGAACTTCACGCAAAACGAAAGCTGCGGGAAATGTGTTCCTTGCCGCGAGGGCACCAAACAGATGTTGGCGTTATTGGACGAAATCATCGACGGAACGGCTACGGAAGAGAGTTACGAATTGCTTCAAGAGCTTGCACAAGTGGTAAAAAAAGCCTCTCTTTGCGCTTTAGGCAAAACAGCTCCGGGTCCGGTTATCTCTACAATCAGCCGCTTCGAAGAAGAGTATAAAGAACATATCTTCGGAAAACGATGCGCTACAAACAACTGTAAAGCGTTGGCAGACATCTCTATCGATCCTGAGAAATGTATCGGTTGCGGAGCTTGCGCACGCAAATGCCCCGTAGATGCAATTACCGGCGAACGGAAACAGCCTCATGTTATCAACACCGAATTATGTATTAAATGCGGAGCTTGCAATGACGCATGTAAGTTTAGCGCGGTTATAGGTTTTTAATTTCATAAAGTATAAAGACAATGGAAACTAAAGGAACAATCAATATAGACGGAATGAATATTCCGATTGAGAATGAAAAAAATATTCTCGAGGTGATCCGTAAAGCCGAAATCGAATTACCGACTTTCTGCTATCATTCTCACCTGAGCACGTATGGCGCATGCAGATTGTGTGTCTGCGACATCGAAGGCATGGGAATTCAAGCTACCTGTACTATCGCTCCAAGAGATGGCATGGTAGTGAAAACCAATACGGAAGAGGTTCGTAAAATTAGAAAAATGAACCTGGAGTTGTTATTGGCAGATCACGATATCAGCTGCCCAAGCTGCGCGCGTTCAAATAACTGTAAACTACAGGATTTGACCCGCCGGTTGGGTGTGGAAAAAGTACGGTTCAAAAAAGCCGGAAAAGTACAACCTATCGACAAGCAATCTTGGAGTATCATCCATGATCCAAACAAATGCGTGCTGTGCGGCGACTGTGTGAGAGCTTGTAAAGAGATCCAATCAGTGGGTGCGATTGACTTCGTAAACCGCGGTTCCAAAACATGCGTGGCTCCCGCTTATTTGAAGAGCTTGAAAGATGTTGAGTGTGTATATTGCGGGCAATGTGTATCCGTTTGTCCGGTGGGTGCGTTGATTCCCAAACCGGAAACCGAAGATGTATGGAAAGCAATTCACGATCCTAACAAATACGTGGTAGCACAAATTGCTCCCGCCGTGCGCGTTGCATTAGGCGAAGGCTTTGATTTGGAGCCGGGCACCAACTCAACCGGTCAGATCGTAGCTGCCATGAAACGCTTAGGCTTCGACCAAGTATATGACACATCTTTCACCGCCGACTTGACCATCTTCGAGGAAGCTACTGAATTTATCAGCAGAAAAATAAAAGGCGAAAGATTGCCTCAATTCACATCTTGCTGTCCGGCATGGGTGAAATTTGCAGAGCAATACTACCCCGAATTATTACCAAACTTGTCTACTTGCAAATCACCGCAACAGATGTTCGGCAGCGTAGCACGCGAGATATTACCCAAATTATTAGGTATCAAACCTGAACAATTGGTGATCGTTTCCGTAATGCCTTGTACGGCGAAAAAATTTGAAGCTAAAAGAGAAGAATTCATCCATGACGGAATTCCGGATGTGGATCATGTCCTGAGCACTGAGGGATTGGGACGCATGATTCATGAAACGGGCATACAGTTTAAAAAGCTCACTCCCGAGTCATTTGATTTGCCCCTTGGGTTTAAAACAGGGGCTGGGGTTATATTCGGTAATACAGGTGGAGTGAGCGAAGCTGTATTGCGCTTTGCTTACGAAAAACTGACCGGAGAAACGTTGCTGGATTACGATTTCAAGATGGTTCGCGGAACCGATGGCATCCGTACAGCCGAGCTGGAATTGGGTGGTATTAAATTAAGCCTCGCTGTGGCTCACGGTTTGGCCAATGCGCGCAAACTTTGTGAAGAGGCTGCCGCCAATGAATCGAAATACGATATCATCGAGGTGATGTCTTGCCCTGGTGGTTGTATCGCCGGCGGTGGGCAACCCGTGAATTTCGAAAGAGATTTCAAAGAAAAACGCACACAAGGATTATACAACATCGATAAGCAATTACAGTTGCATAAATCGCAAGAAAATCCTTATGTAAAAGAATTGTACCAAATGACACTGGGTGAAGTAAACGGCGAAAAAGCGCACGAATTACTTCACACCCACTATCACGGTCGCAAACGTATCGTTGATCAACAAATCAAGATCCGCAATACCGAACAAGCCAAAATTGAGGTTTGCGTATGCGTAGGTACTAACTGTTTCTTAAAAGGATCTCAGCAGCTTTTGAAACAGATGATGCAATATGTGACTGACAACAAGTTGCAAGACATCGTAGGTTTTGAAGGCAAAGACGAAATGGTTGACGTAAGAGCAACATTCTGCTTCGAGCGCTGTGACCGCGGCCCTATTGCCCGCGTGAACGATAAAATCATCGAGTTCGCTACTTTCGAATCCGTACGCGAAGCCTTAGACGAAGAAGTTCGTCGCGTAGGAAAAGAGCTTTCCAAAACGACATAATTAATTTTGTGAATGAAAATGTCGCCGCACGTGAAGGAAACTTCTTCGTGCGGCGCTTTTCTTTTATGTAAAAAGGTTTTTTCTCGCCTATGCCTGTTTTCCTATACGGAAATAGGGAATACCCGCAGCTTTGACCTCTTCTCCGTTGTAAATGTTGCGTCCATCAAAAATCACAGGGTTACGCATCACCTTTTTCACCTTGTCCATATCGAGCACCCTGAATTCCGTCCACTCGGTAATCAGCAGCAAAGCATCGGAATCTTCCAATGCATCGTATAGATCGTTGCAATATAGAACCTCATTTCCTATTCTTCGTTGCGCTTCAGGCATCGCAATGGGATCATAGGTTTTGATCGTACATTTTTGAGTGGATAATTTCTCGATCATAGCCAGCGATGAGGCCTCGCGCATATCATCAGTATTCGGTTTAAATGCCAAACCTAACAGCGTTATCACCTTTCCCTCCAAATTATGGTTATAGAAATCCATTAATTTGTCAAAAAGAATGGTTTTCTGTCTATCATTCACATTTTCCACCGCTTTAAGCACCTCCATGGAATAGCCGTGATTATCAGCGGTTTTAATCAGTGCTTTCACATCTTTGGGAAAACAGGAGCCACCATACCCTACCCCGGCATTCAAGAATTTGCTTCCAATCCGGCTATCCGCACCAATCCCCTTTTTCACCATATCTATATCGGCTCCCACAATTTCGCATAAGTTAGCCACATCGTTCATAAAACTAATTCGGGTGGCGAGCATGGCATTCGCAGCATATTTGATCATCTCGGCGGAAGCAATGTCGGTGAAAAAAAGCGGATAACCGTTCAACACAAACGGATTGTAAATTTTCCGGAAGATATCCCTGGCTTTTTCAGTATCCGCACCGCACACGATACGGTCCGGTTTCATAAAATCGTTTATGGCATCTCCCTCTTTCAAAAACTCCGGATTGGAAGCCACATCAAAATCGATTTCCACACCTCGTTTATCCAATTCGTCCTGCACTGTCTTTCGCACTTTCTCTGCGGTTCCTACAGGGACGGTACTTTTTGTGATCATCAAAACATACTTTTGCATATTCTGTCCAACAGTCCTTGCCACATCTAAAACATATTGAAGATCAGCACTTCCATCCTCATCCGGCGGTGTCCCAACGGCCGAGAATATCACATCCACCTCCGGCATAACCTCAGCAAGTGAAGTAGTAAAAGTCATTCGTTTCTTTTCGATATTCCGTTTAAGCATATCTCCAAGGCCCGGTTCATAAATCGGCGACTCTCCCTTTTCAATGGTTTCGATTTTCTGCATGTCAATATCCACACATATCAGGTCAAAGCCTACTTCGGCCAAGCAGGTCGCAGTAACTAACCCCACATAACCTGTTCCAACAATTGCAATTTTCATGTATTGATGATTAGAATTTTAAAGGTGCAAAGGTAAAAAAAGGTTGTGAGATTTTGCCTATTCAGCAGAAAAATCATGGTTATAGTATTGAATAAAAATTTCTCCCAACGAGGGAGATGCGAGCGGTAAGGAAATCATTCTACCGCAGTTCCGGCAACTCCACCTGCGCCCGTGCATAATCTTCCGGAATCCCGATATCAATAAAATAGCCGTTTGATGGGCAGCCATAGTATTTCTGTTTATGACAATATTTTTCCATAACCTCTTTCTCAAAGGAGAAATTATCCTTCTCTGGCATAACCTGAACGAGTTGTTTGTTCAGATAATAAACCCCGCCATTGATAAATCCGGAACCACTTTCTCTATTTTTCTCTACAAACTGGATTATCCTCCCTGACGCATCTGTTTTCACACTACCATAACGGGAAACGTCATTTACTTGGCGCAAGGCAATAGCAAGGTTCGTGTTTTTTTCTTTATAAAAAGTAAAAAAATCATCGAGATCAATATTGAATAGAGTATCCCCATTTAGAACAAGCACATCATTTTGTTCGCATTTTGAAAAGGCAAACTTTATCGCACCGCCAGTTCCCAGCGGATCTATTTCCCGCGCATACGAAATGGCGATATTCTTATACTGGCATTGATAATGGTTCTCTATTTTTTCGTGCAGATAGCCTGTGGAAAGGACAACGTGACCAACCCCATATTTCTGCAAATAATCAAATAAATAGTTCAGAAACGGCATATTTTTAACCGGTGCCATCGGTTTGGGCAGGTCTTGCACAACATGTTGCAATCGGGTGCCAAATCCCCCTGCCAGAATAATCGCCTCTTTGATCATCATTGAATCGTCCAACTTTTAACCCCTTCTTGTATAAATTCATATCGTTTAGCTTGTCCGCCAAACTGTTTCAAAGCATCAATTACTCTGTATCGGGTGACATTGGGGCAATAGAAAAACATAAAACCGCCACCGCCGGCACCTGAAACTTTTCCACCTGCAGCACCGGCATCCATTGCTGCCTGATAGATATTATCGATCAATGGATTGGTAATACCCTCTGCCATCTGCTTCTTATATTGCCATCCAAAATCCAATATCTCACCTATCTTTCCTAATCCACCTTTCAGAAGAGCTTCTTTCATCATGATAGATTGCTCTTTAACCTTATGCATGGCATCCAACGATTGCTGATTTTTTTCCTTTACATTCTTGCTTTGCACTTCGATGATTTTTGCCGACAATCTGCTAGTATCCGTGTAATAGAGTACCAAATTATGCGCTAATTCATCGGCATACCGTTGACGAATACGCAGAGGATTAACGATAACGCGATCGCCATAAAACTCCATGAAATTAAATCCCCCGAAAGTAGCCGCATATTGATCCTGTTTCCCGCCGGCCATTTTCAAATCTTCTCTTTCTATTTCATACGCCAAATGAGCAATATCATACTCTCCCAATGGCAATTTCAACCATTCTGAAAAAGCTCCGAGAATAGCAACCACCAACGTGGAAGAAGTGCCTAATCCGGATCCGGGAGGAGCATCCATAAAGGTTGATAATTTGAAAGAGAGAGGCTTTCGGGAAAACTCTTTCACTATCCGGTTGTAGATTCCTTTTTGCAGTAAAAATTCTCCTTTGGGTTCAATATATTCAGCGGCGTCAAACTCTTCCCTGTAATATTTTTCCGGAAATTCGAAAGTGATCTTTCCATCCTGAGTAGGCTCAATAGTTGCATAAGCATACATATTGATAGTTGCATTTAAAATAGCTCCCCCATAAATATCCGAGTAAGGAGAGACATCTGTTCCGCCTCCGGCTAACCCAAGTCGCAAAGGCGCTTTTGCTCTAATGATCATACTTTTATTGTTTTATCTGTTTTACTATGATTTTTAATGGCCGACAACATCTTCTATTACGAATATTTTGTTATTAGTCATCCTTTTTCTTCGTCAATTTCTTTTGCTCTTTCTCAAAATTTTCTATAAAATGAACTTCCACCGGGGTGACAATAATTCCTTGAAATAGTTCCCGCCACCGGCACGCTTTAGCAGGTCGTCATTCATGGCAAACCCTTTCACCAAATACTCCTTCAGAACTTGCGATGCCCAAATACGAAATTGCACACCGCGATGAGAATTTACACGATACCCGACACTGATGATCATGTCCAAGTTATAATAAGCAACATTTCTTTCAACCTGCCGTTTCCCTTCAATTTGAACTGTTGCAAAAAATGCAACAGTTGAATCTGCGGTCAACTCTCCGGATTCAAAGATGTTTTTAATATGCCGGGAGATCGTTGATTTATCCCGTTGGAAGAGCGCCGCCATCTGGTCTAATGTTAGCCAAACGGTTTCATTAGACATCACAACCTCTATCTGCGGTTCTCCGTCTGTGGTTTGATACAGGAGTATATCTCCTCTGTTTTCTGAGTTCATCATGAGTTAGTAATAGTTTTTAGTGTTAAATAGTTTATAGTTATTGTTTTATCTGTTTCATTAAATCATCCATCGATTCCAACATCTTGCGCCATGAGTATTTTTCTTTCTCGGCAACAATATTCGGCAAAAACTCTTCTCCCCTATTATTTTCAAAAAAATCAATCAGAGCATTGGCGATCTCTTTCTCATCTGGTTGCACTACATAGCCCACTTTTTGGTGAGGAACAATTTCGGCTAACCCGCCCACATCGGTCACCAACATCGGTTTCTCGAAATGATAGGCAATCTGTGTCACACCGCTTTGGGTTGCCGACTTGTAAGGTTGCGCCACAATATCCGCCGCACTGAAATAGAGATTCACTTCACTGTCGGGAATAAAATGAGTGTGCATACTAACCCGATCTTCAATATTCAACGCTTTGATCAGGTCTATGTAGGATTGCGAGTCTTCGTAAAACTCTCCGGCCACAACCAACTTTATTTTTGCATCGCCAATTCTTTTATCCGCAAACGCTTTCAATAATAGATCCAAACCTTTATACGCTCTTATGATGCCAAAAAAGAGCACCACCCTTTCATCTGCTGAAAAGCCCAGTCTGTTTTTGGCTTCTACAACCGGAATCTCTTCTCCAAAATTGTCATATAAGGGATGAGGGGAAAATAGCCGGGGCTTTTCTGTGTCAAAAATGGATAAATCAGCTAACACTGATTTTGACATTGCAATAAATCCATGAATTGACTTTACAAAATAGCGGGTTAATACCTTATCTCCTACTCTTTTTTCGTGAGGAATTATATTATCTAAAATGGAGATTACTTTTGTCTTTTTATTTCGACGTATAATTCTTCCGAGAGTTCCGAGACATGGCCCCATAAAAGGCATCCAGAATTTAGCTATCACTAAATCCGGAGCTTTCTTCTTAATTTCCCGTCCTACTTTCAGCCAGTTAAAGGGATTGATGGAATTTACCTTTCTAAATATTTTCAAGTGCTGCGGTGCCGATTCTTCTGAATACTGTGTCTTCCCCGGAAAAAGGAATGAAGGATACTGAAGAGTAAATGTATAGATTTCCACGTCATGTCCAGCATCCTGGCACTCTTTCGCTATTTTCTCATTAAAATTGGCTATCCCCCCGCGATAGGGATAAGCGGTTCCGACAATTATAATTTTCATCTCACTTACTATTTTTCTGTCAATCTATTTGAGTAATCTATTTATCGTTTTATCTGAAAATACTACATCTCAAGCCATAAAGAGAAAAAACGATCATACACATAATAATAACCTTCTTCATCTTTAATTAGCAACATCTTATCCATGAGTGATTGTAGGGCTAATTTTATACTACTTGGGGCAGTAAGCTGGTATCGCTTCATGAAATTTTGTTCATAAGGCTCACATACTCTCTTTTCTTTTGCAATTGCTTTCAATAATCGCAATTGACCTTTTGTAATCATCTCGCAATACGTTTTGTATGTTGCATTTTCCTCTTCTAAAACATCTCTGAAAATCGTATTTACATTTTGTATGGAATAAGAATCTATTTTTATGGAAAATAATTGATTTAAAACTAATTGAATATACCAAGTGTGTCCAAATAGTGTTTGATACACATAATCAAACACCTCTTCATTCATATTTTTATGGTGATTTTTAAAGTGGGATAGGGCAAACTGTCGATACGTATCTATAGGTAGCTCTTTTAGCCCTATTTTTTGTGTACTTTGATAAAAGGGGCGATTGACGGATGAGAACATTTCATCCATCAAATGTTTTTTACTGCCTGCAAAAATAAATTTCACATTGGGCAAAAACTGCATATATGAACGAAGAAGAGCTTCCAGCCCTTTTTCCGGATATTCTGTGATCTGTTGAAATTCATCTATCGCAATGTAAACACGTTTGCCTGTTTTTTTGAGATAATCAAAAATCTCTTGTAAACTCTGTTCTGTATTTTGCGGCTGAATATCAATAGACATGGAGGGTTCGCCGGTCATAGGATCAAGGGAGAAGACCGGTCGAAAGCTTTTAAAGAAAGAGGTGAGATTTCGGATCATTTTTTCTGAAAAATCATCCAACTTCCCAATAACATTTTTACCCAAAAGAGTCACAAAATCATGGAAGTTTTGCGTGTGAAAAATATCTAAATAGAAACAGTGAATATTCTTATTGTTTTCCTTCAACTTATAAAAAACGTGCTGTATGAGGCCTGTTTTCCCCATGCGACGGGGGCTTATCAGCGTAACACTTCTATCATTAGATAGAGCTTCTATTATCTTCTCCGTCTCCTTTTCTCTGTCACAGAAGTAGTCAGGACCAAGGTATCCCGCTATCAAAAAAGGATTTGTTTCTAATTTACCCATAACAATCTATTCAAAACATGAAACATGAAACATAAAACATGAAACATAAAATATGAAATGCAAAGATATAATATTCTTGATGACATTCGGCATTAGATTTATCTTTCCTAAATAATCGGCAATATACAATTTAAAAGTATGCCCGTTTTTACATGATGAGAGAGGGAGAGTTCTATAGATTTTCGGCAAAATCACATATTATTCATATATAAAACGTGATGGGAGGTACATTTCCCCCAAACTTTTCATGCTAAATCTAATATAGGTAGCGCTATAATTTGATCAGACAGTGGAAGTGGCGAGTTCCGCAAACAGAGCACTGCTCCATCGCCGATCGGCTTTTGCAGCTTGGCAAGAATAGCAAAATTCTTGGCATCCCTTAAAGTGGGAGTCATAGTTTTCTTAACTTCTATAGGATAGAGTGTTGCATTTTGTTCAATGATAAAATCAATCTCTTTTTGGTCGTCATCTCTATAAAAATAGATATTGGGTTCTTTGCCGTTATGGGAATAACTCATGATGATCTGAATAAAGGCGAATGTCTCTAAAATTGCTCCGGTCAGATATCCGGCTTCAAGTGTTTCGGGACTATCCATTCCGGCAAGATAGGCACAAAGTCCGGTATCCATGAAGTAGATTTTTGGCGTTTTAATAATCCGCTTTGTCAGATTCTGGTAGTAAGGATAGAGCAATCGCACCAGCCCCGACCGTTCCAATATCGAAAGCCACAATTTTGCTGTGCGCATATCAATATCAACATCCCGAGACAAATCACTGTAGTTTAACAAATTTCCTGTTCGCACTGCTACCGCCCGAATGAAATTATAGAATTTCAAATTGTTGACTATTCCATGATAATCCTTAACGTCGCGTTCAATATAGGTTTGAATATAGGACTTGAAAAAAATATCACGCCCTCTCCCTTTGTTTACAAGCATTCGGGGAAATGAACCGTTAAAAATGGCTTGATAAACTGACTTTAGATCCATCTCTTGGCTCATATTAGAGTGGAAGGATTTCGCATTTGGTAAAAATGGAATTACTTTATCTGATTGATTTTCTGCTTCATAATGAGAAAATCCCAATAGCTCCAATATGGCAATTCGTCCTGCAAGAGACTCCTGAACCCCTTGCATCAAAGAGAACTTCTGCGAACCTGTGAGCCAAAACTGTCCGTTTTGCCTATTCTTATCTACATAAACTTTGATAGCAGGAAACAGTTCCGGAGCATATTGAACTTCATCTATAATAACCGGAGGATCATATCGCTGAATAAAAAGAATAGGATTGGTTTTGGCTAATTCCCGATCTTCAAAATTGTCTAATGAGACATACTTTCTTCCATCTTTTTTAAGCATTTCCAACAGTGTACTTTTCCCCACCTGCCGCATTCCGGTAAGTAAAACCACCGGAAAAAGATTGGAAATCTCATCATATACATTCGACATTGTTCTTTTGATCATAGCTTTAAAATCTCGTGCAATTATACATTAGGATGCAAAGATACACTATTTTTTCGCCAAATCAGTTTTATGTTTATTTTTGCAGGTCAAAAATGTGTCAAATAATAGAATAAATTATGAACAAAGAGCTATTTAAAAAAATATTACCCTACGGCGTGGCAATCGTTGTTTTCATTCTGTTTGCCGTTATTTACTGTTACCCCGTTTTAGAAGGGAAAGTAATTCAAGCCGGCGATACGTTGAGTTGGAAAGGAATGTATCAAGAGAATAAAGAATACACCGAGGAAACAGGTGAATACAGTTTTTGGACAGGCTCTATGTTTTCGGGAATGCCAAATTATCAAATAGGCGGAGGAAAAATTTCTTCTCAACAAGCACTTACACCTTTAGGAAAAATTATCCGTTTTGGTTTTACCGGAACACTAATGCTGATTATAACCTATCTAATAGGTTTCTTTATTCTACTCCGTTCTTTTGGGGTGAATAAATGGATTTCTATTTTTGGCGCCATGGCAATAGCCCTTTCATCGTACTTTTTCATAATTATTGAAGCCGGGCATAATACAAAAGCTGAAACAATCGCATTAATGGCTCCTGTTATTGCCGGCTGTTTTCTCATTTTCAAAAAAAGATATATTGGGGGAGCAATTCTAACTATGGTATTTTCTGCTTTTGCTATAACCTTACATCCCCAAATGGCGTACTACTTTTTCATGCTCATCGGGTGTCTTATTATAGCAGAACTCTACATACACATCAAAGAGAAAAAAATAGTACCATTCTTTATCGCCTTGGCCTTATTTGCCGCATCCGTCGGGGTGGGTATCGGAGCGCGTTATACCAAAACGCAACTTAACAGAGAATATGTAAAAGAGACTATGCGAGGAGGACACTCTGAATTAGCAAAAGAGGAAGACGCACTACATAAGACCTCAGGTTTAGATTTGGACTACGCCACCCAATGGAGCTATGGTATTGATGAAACTATGACACTACTCATCCCCAATTTCAAGGGAGCCTCTTCGAATTATGATGTCGGGACAGACTCCAAATTATATAAGGAGATGGTTAAAAATGGCGTGCCTCGGAAAAGTGCGGAAGATTTCTGTAAAAATGTTCCTACTTATTGGGGAACACAACCCTTCACCTCAGGGCCCGTTTATGTAGGAGCTATTATCTTTTTCCTGTTTATTTTCGGATTATTGATTGTAAAAGGGCCCTATAAATGGGCACTGCTTTTTGCGACCATTGCCTCTGTTCTTCTTTCGTGGGGGCATAATTTCATGCCGCTAACTAAGCTCTTTTTTGATTACTTCCCCATGTACGATAAGTTTCGGGCAGTTTCTTCTATCTTAGTGGTTGCCGAAATAACCATTCCTCTATTAGGCTTTTTGGCAATTAAAGAGATTATGGATCATAAACTCTCGAAAGAATTTATTATAAAACGAATCTATATTGCCGGTGGTATTACTGCCGGAATATGTTTGATTTTTGCACTATTCGGCGGGCTGCTCTATAACTTCATTTCTCCCAATGATGCACAATTCACCTCCCAACTTCCCGAATGGCTTTATGACGGCATCATCGCGGAAAGATCCTCTATGCTTCGCAGTGACGCATTCCGATCTTTTGTTTTTATTCTTTTAGGCGGTTCCGTGCTTTGGCTTTTTGTACAGCAAAAAATCAAATTCTCCTATTTTGTAGTAGGATTAGGTATTCTAATCGTTAGTGATATGTGGTTAGTAGATAAACGTTTTTTGAATAACGACAATTTTGTATCACCGAAAGCGGAAGGAAACTATTTTAAGAAGCAACCTCACGAGGAGTATATACTTCAAGATTCGGATCCACATTTCAGGGTGTTTAATCTCACCACCAACTCTTTCAATGAGTCGAGGACATCTTATTATTTGAAACATATTGGAGGATACCATGCCGCTAAATTACGCCGCTATCAGGATTTAATCTCCGAACATATCTCCAAAATGAATATGGACGTGATTAATATGTTGAATACAAAATACTTCATTGTTCCGGGACAAAACAATCAACCCACGGTGCAACGGAACCCCGATGCCATGGGAAATGGTTGGTTTGTGGACTCTCTCCTTGTCGTAAATACGCCAAACGAAGAGAGCGATGCCCTGAACACTATCAATATCCGTAATACGGCTGTCTTAGATGCGAAGTTCAGCTCCTTTGTGGAAGGATTTAGACCGCACCACGATTCATTGGCAAAAGTGGAATTTATTAGTTATGCACCAAATAAGTTAGAGTATAAAACTGTTTCATCCAGCGATGGCGTTGTTGTGTTCTCTGAAATTTATTATCCCTATGGTTGGAAGGCCTTCATTGATGAGCAGCCGGTTGAACATTTCAGAGCCAATTATACCTTGCGTGCATTAAACGTACCGGCTGGAGAACATAATATACGATTTGTCTTTGATCCGGATACACTACACAAAAGCGAACCGATTGCATTCATTTGCATATTCATTATTTATGGAACAATGATAGGAGGAATAATCTTTTGGATTATCAGAAGAAAGAAAGAAAAAACATTCAAGGCCTAACGCAAATTAGGTCTTGAAAAGATCGTCGTTATCAAGGGAAAGTAAATCCTATTATTGAGGGGCATGTAGCGATAATACTTGCCGAAACTTATCCACAACGGCTTCTTCTGAATATTTTTCCAAAAATTGCTCTCGGGAATAAGTATTAAACTTAGGTCTCGGATTTTGGATGAAATCATTTATCTTTTCAATAAACTCTTCCTTTGTATTGCACAATCCACCAACGCAATCGTAATCTACATCATAACCCTCAAATGTTTCAGTAGTACCTAAAATATTCTTTCCATACATCAAAGCCTCACAAGTTTTCACTTTCATTCCTCCTCCTTTAAAAATAGGCAAAATCATAATATCCGCTTTTTCAAAAAAAGGTTCTAGTTCAGGCACATTACTAAATATCTGAATAGATTCGTCCACATTATTCTCTTGTTTGAATTTTCCCATCCCTTTTCCCACAATAATCAGATCAATGTCCACAAAAGGATAAACATTGTCAATAAACCATTTTATTCCTTCATTATTTGGGAGAAAATAAGTGCCTAAAAAAAGACATAGCGGCTTTGTCGAGGTGACATCGGTATTACAATTTTTCTTTAGACACTTATCTTTTAGCGCTATAGGAATAACCACGTCTGCTTTCCTTTGATATCTTATTTCTAATTCTCTATTATCACGTTGATTAAAAACAATTACCTTATCGGAGTATAAACACGCATAACGATCATTCATATCTACATTATGCAATAGGATCGGCCGCCAAGGGAGGTGCTTTTTTAATTTCGCACCAAAATAGAGGCTCTCTATATTATGAAAAAATGAGATGATTTGACCTTTGTATCCTGCCTCTTTCAATTGTTTTGCAATTATGCCGAAAACAGATCGGTCAATAAAAACGTAATCATAGTTTTGAGCCTCCTTCACAATCATCTTTACACGTTTTGGTGTTAATCCGTAGAAATAATTCTTAAATAAAAGAAGTCCTGCCGATAGATAGGTGAAAAGATTTTTTTTTGCAGTTCCATCATGAACATAGTATGTCGTAATATTCTCTTCCCCTAATAATTTTGATAAGATAGTATAACTATTTTTGGTTGCTTGTTCACCTCCTTCTAAAATACCATCAGGCTTCTTATACCGTATAAATAGTAATTTTTTCATTCGTCAATTCTAATTGATATTCATAATTTTCAGCATCTCTTTTACCCGATGTAAAAAAGTGTGATTTTGTATTACAATCTCATGAGCTTTATTTGCATTTTCAGACTGGTCATTTTTTAGGGCATTATCAATAAGCGCAATTAACTCTTTTTCATCACGATACAATCCAACCTCCCCATTCGGGAAAAGAGATTCGATATAAGGATTAGCGTCACAGATTTGATAAGCACCAGCTCCGGAAATTTCAAATACTTTTGGATTTGCACCATCCTTTTGTTGTTCGTGATGGATATTTAACACCACCCGAGCTCGATTATAATAATCATTCACTTGTAGATAATGAATATTTCGATTAGTATAAATATCACGATGTTCACGCAACAACCATTTTAGCGGGTTCTTATACCACGGCTTATACTCTCCGATGACAACCATTTTCTTATTGGTAAATGCTTGGACAACCTTTCGGATATATTGAATCCTTTTTTGTGAGATGTATAAATTGCCCACAAAAAGAATATCTATATCTTTTTCTTGTTTTTCTTTTGGATAATAAATAGAAGGATCGTAAGCTTGAGGCAAGAAATAAGTTTTTCGGCCTGATTTTTCATAAAAAATCACATTTTCTTGTTCATAACAAAAACAAGAATCTACATGATCTACATGATTAATGCTCGGAGAAATATTCATAACATTATCAAACAACCATAATGCGACTTTGCATTTGCCTCTGAAAAAATCCAATGTTTCCGAAAATAGAATATCTCCATTTAAAATAAAAACAAAATCCGGATCATACTCTATAAAACGTTGCTCTATAAATAATTTGTATTTGTTTTTTTGCTGTTCTTTAAACTTAGCCTTATTTTGCGAAAATTTATGTCGCCATTTTACAAATCCTCTAAATGGATGTATTGGGGTATCGTAACCTTCAATTAAGGCTTCCCATCCCAATTGTTCAAAAGCTCGCGCAATAGAAATATTAAAATTGTGAAAATTAGGGCCGATGATGAGGATTTTAGGCATAGGTTGTTTTTTTAGTCATACACTTCTACTTTAACTCCATGTCCCATGCGTTGTTCTTCAGGTGGTAATTTTTGATATTCCCCATAAATATGTGTTAAAAATTCATGTACATTATTCGGAGAATAAAATAAATGACCTTCAAACTCTATTTCTTGCAAAGGGAAGATATCGCTCTTGTGTCGTTTACTATAAAAATTGGTGCCAAAACTTAATATCAACAAATCATTTGCAGACATTTTAGCAACAAGTCTTTCTAATCCAACAAGCAAATATACGATCGGGGCTAAAAATATAGCGCTCAAATATATAAATTTTCTTTTCAAAGTAGAATGACATACAACATACCCATAGTTATTTAAGGTTCTGAATACTCTGCCAAAAAGAAAGTCGATTTTTTTCTTTACACGCATTGATATGCCTTTTTCAACCACAAAAATATCTAAATGTAAGCCCCTATATTGCTGCATTCGAAAGCGAGGATAATCAAATAGAGACTTGGTGTCTTTTACGCGTCCATAGTGATCAAAAGCATATTTATCCGTTGTCCAATCTTGAAAAACAAATTGTTCCGGCAACTCTTCTTGCAACACCTTGCGCAATCTTTTGTAATCTTTTCGCATCACTGTAATATCCAAATCATCATCCCAAGGGATAAACCCCCCATGTCGTACAGCTCCCAATAGAGTTCCTGAATCTAACCAGTAAGGAATATTATGTTTTTTGCAGATTCGATCCACTTCAATCAGGATTTCTAACATCCTCAATTGCGCTTTACGCAGCGGTGTTCCTTCGCCGTTGTATTTTGAAAAGTCTTCTTTCATGCATTTATATCCAAAACTTAGCTATTGGTGACTCTAAAGAAAAATCAGCTAGGTTTGTATTTATTCTATTATATATTTGCGATGCAAAATATGTATCATGTAATGCAATACCAATATTATATGCAATTATTCTTTCTTTTTCTGATTCTCTTCCAGCTACTTTTTCAAGAATAACATTGGATAACTCTTCTACGGATTTAAAACTACTAAAATATTTAAAGTTTTTCACATGATCTATATCATCTACAAATACTTTATCAAAGAAAAGGTCGCAATTTTGGAATCCTCTTGTATGAACTGGGACAACAAGTACTCCTTCTTTATACCATTCATCTTCACCCATTAATTGATCACTACTCGTAACACAGGAAACTATCACATCCGAATTCCGAATCAACATCTCTTGCGTATCAAATGTAGTAAAGCGAACATTTTTATACTTTTTAAAACGATCAATAAATGACAAATGCTGATCCTTATACACTAAAAGACTTATCTCAAAAAATGATTCTTCATTAGATTCTAACAAACATAACAATGTAGCTCTTGCCGTATTTCCTAATCCAATAAATCCAATGTTTTTTGCATGTTCCTTTTTTAAAATACTAATTGCTACTGCTGCTACTGCTCCTGTTCTCATTGCTGTAATCCAAGTCCCATCCATTACTGCAAGCAACTTCCCATGAAATGTATCATATAACATGATCTCACTTATCAATGATGGGGTGTTTAATGGATAGCGATAGACTTCTTTTACGGAGAATTTATTAATCTCTGGAATCAAGCACGGCATGGTGTTAAAAAAAATATTACCCTTTATTTTTGTGCTAATCTTAGGTGGAAGAATAGATTGATGTTTTAATTTAAACGCCTCTATCACCCAATTAACACATTCAGATGGTTTTATTTCAAGATTTTTAATAGCCTCAAAATCAATTATTTTCATTATTGTATTTTTTCAGTGCATTAATTAATTTACAATTATCCTCTTTACTCCTAATTGCAATTCTAATAAAATGTTCTCCTCCAAATCCTCTTTTTCCGGAACAATTCTTGATTAGAATATTATCTTCCAAAAGCAATCTTGTCAATTCGGAAGAGGTGAATTTATCTGTTACTTCACATAAAAAATAGTTTGCTTCTGACGGCATTACCCTCAACCATTTTATGGCTTGCAATTCAGAGTAAAAGCGAGTTCTTTCCTCTTTAAATTTCTTACATGCTTGTAAATATGATTTTTCATATTTACTATATATCTGCATATAAAATTCTGCAAAAGAGTTGATATTCCATATTGGAACATCTTTCTTTATAAAAGAGACTAATGAAGTATTTGATGATGCCAAAACTCCTAATCTCAACCCCGGTACACCATAAGATTTTGATATTGATTTTATAACTACCAGATTTTCGTATTTGTCTAACACTTGATTTTGAATCAATGTATTTTCCGGAGATTCATTTGCAAAATCACAAAACGATTCATCAATAATTAATGTTATTCTCTTCTTATCTGCCCAATCACTTAATTTGATAATATCAGAATACGGAATATAGCTTCCTGTAGGATTATCAGGATTGACAAGCAGTAATGTAGTTATCTCTTTGTTGTAAAAATAATCAATCAAGTCTGTAGCGGTATATGAGAAATCTTGTTTTGAAGAGATAAAGGAGACTATTCGTTCTTTTTCAATTCTATTTGGATACTCTTCAAATGTAGGGAATATAACACCAATCTTTCCTTCAATAGTAGTCATTAAACTTTTTATCAATTCAGCCGCTCCATTTCCCACCACAATATAGTCTGATTTTATCCCAAAATTTTTGGCCGCCAATAAACTATTTACTTGCATTCCTGAAGGGTATTGTCCAAGAATTCTTTCAAAATTGGCTTTCATTTCTGCCAACAATTTAGAATCAGGGAAGAATGGATTTACCAAATAACAAAAATCTAATAACGCAGGATATCGCCAATAACCGCCATACCTTTTCTCCATTTTAGCCAATTTTTGATCTGGTTGGGCAAAAATTGATTCTGCAATATCTAAATCTTGAATATCATCTATTTCGTACCATGCTTCATTTTCTAATTTCAATACTTTCAATTCATTGCCGTCTAATAATGTGATCACTCTCAACACCTGTTCATAGTATTCATTATTTCCTAACGCTTTACTATATGCCTCTAAAAAAGGAACATAATAGTTCTCCGAAAAAGTTTTACTGAATTTATATATGTTTACTGTTTTGTAATATCGAGGAATATCCTCAAATTTAAAATGTTGAGTAGAAACAAACTGCTTGATATTATCTTTTTCATCCACGACTAATACAGTTCCATCCATCCAGCTTTCAAATTTTGCGACCAAAGCTAAGTTAGGATATGGATCATCTACCAGTTTATCCAATACTGTATCCTCAAAAATAAGATCAGACTCGAATAAAATTGTATCATTTTCAGTCAAATAATCCTTTGCTAAGTATAGAGAAAAAATATTATTCGTTTTATCGTACACTGGATTGTTTATAAAAACAATAGGTGTTCTTATGGATAATGTAGATATGTATTGTTTTAATTTATCCCCTTCATATCCAATAACAATCACTATTCTTTCAAAATTTCTCTCATCAATTTGACGTAACATTCTATCAATCAAAGTCTTACCATTAACTTCAATCATACACTTGGTATTACTCTGAGTTAACTCCCCCAATCTTTTCCCCATTCCGGCCGCTAAAATAATTGCTTGCATCTAATTACTAGTTTGAATGCTCCCCTTTGTGAATAAGTTAATCTAATTTCCTTTTTTTCAAATCGGGTACAAAAGTACAAATTTTATAGGGATAAATGAAAGGATTTTTTGCAGGTGAACGAGTGGGAGAGTGGAAGAGTGAACAGGTGAACGAGTGAACGAGGGGACGAGTGAACAAATTTATACCATATTCAAACTCTCTTTGCTTCTTGCTGGCTCTTTGCGATATGGTTATTCCGATTTCCGATTTCGTTATTTTACTATTTCCCAATAACCTCCATTGTCGGGGCCAATACGTTCAATGAGGCCTTGGGTTTTAAGTTTTGCGATATTCCATTCCACTCCTCGCCTACTTAAGCCTGTTATTTTCACTATTTCCTCTTGAGTAATATATGGATTATCTGCGATAATGTTCTTAATTTTCTCCACAGTTTTCTCCACAGTTTTCCCCACAGTTTTCTCCGAACCTTTCTGTTCAATTGTCGTTGTTTTTTGTTTCGAATAACTTACTGTGGCAAGAAATCCGTTAGCAATTTCTTGATAATCAAACTTCATTGTTGGATATTGCTCAATTTCTCTTCTGATTCGTCTGAATCCGCTTCCATATTTTTCAATATCGCCTGTCAAATAGAAAGCTTCCGCTATCAGTTTATTACGAGTATTTGCTTGATAATTATCTGTTTTCAAGTCATCTACAGTTAAATCTCCATATAATTTACCTGGATTATAAAATGTAATATAGTGATCAAAAATTTTTATCTGCACATCAATCGGGCTTAAATAATCTCTATGAATCAAACAGTTAAGAATTAACTCTCGTATGGCGGGTAATGGGTATTCCAAGATTTCGGTACGCTGAGTTGTGACTCCTGTGATTTCAAAAGCCACTTTCATTTGGGATATTAAATATTTTTGCGTCTCTTCTACCGCTTCAAACAAGGTTAGCCGTAGCATTTTGTCATCAATAATCATAGAAGGAGTTTTAAAACGTCCTAAATGAACGTTATAAACACTTCCCTCTTTGGCAAAAAGTAAAACGGCGGCATGTGTCACTTTTTTATCCGATATATATTTCAATTTCTTCAAACACTCTATCGGCGAACCTTGTAAATTAAAACGTCCGACCTTATTCACTTTATCAATAAATCGCTGCACTTTATCTAAATCCAAATCTTCGATGGTATATTCTTTCGAAAAATGAGCATCCCACGAGTACACTGAGGAATAGTCTCTTTGCCTAAGGGGACTCCTTGGATTTTATCACTCTCTGTTACACCAATATACACAGCTCCGCCTTTTGCGTTGGCAAATGCGACCAACGTTTCAATGGTCTCCACGTTGAAAGAGGTTTTAAACTCCACGTGCAACCCTTCGCCTTGCTGTAAAATATTTTCGATATTCATTAACGAATAATTTGTGAGAATAAAACTAATCTATCTCAAAATCAGGATATACAAATCTCTTTATCTTCTCTCTCATTGTGCTCAGAAAATAATATTATGTTTCATCTTATTTTTTCTTTTTATCCGTTTTTCCTATTCCTAATTTCTTTCAATTTTTCAATATCATCAAGATCTTTCTTCCGATTTGCTGCTAACTTATCTTCCAATAAATCGATAAAACTTATGAAATAGACAGGTACATCTTTTAAATAGACTATTTCTTTTCGCTTATTTGCATCTGAAAATTTTATATTTGCTTTAATTACAGGCAAAAAATCAATAGAAAAATTATCCAAATCGAATCTGAAAAATGATTCTAAAGGCTTTGGTTCGATCTCATTTTGAAATTCCGAAATATCGACTCCCAATTCCTCTATAACTTTCAGTATCTTATAATAGTTTTCATACGATGGGTTATACCAAACATCAATATCAGGCTTATCGGTCAACTCTCCAGCTAAATTAATCGAGTGTCGATAATAACCATTCAATGCTACAGCAGTTCCTCCAATAATCATATAACTCACCTCGTGTTTCTCGAGTAATTTCACAATAACAAGCAGTGAATTTCTAAGATCATCAATCATAGAACTATTTGATTTTTTTATTTATGTAATTTTTTTTTGACTTAAACTCGATGAGCAACTTCGCAAATAGATTATGTTTTTTTATTTTCTGTTTAAAATCAATTACCTCATTTTCAAATGATTTCAATTCTTCAAATGTTGCAAATTTTTTTACTGTAACCATAGGGTATGTATAATTGCTATTTTCATTAATCTATTTCAAAATCGGGATATACAAATCTCTTTATCTTCTCTCTCATACTCTCCACTGATTCCCAATCTGTATTGGTGCCAGAATTATTTTTGAAGCATGAATCAACTAAGCTAACAAGCTCTTTTTCAAATCGCCCGCAAAAGTACAAATTTTATAGGGATAAATGAAAGGATTTTTTGCAAGTGAACGAAAGGAAGAGAGGACGAGTGAACAAATTTATACCATATTCAAACTCTCTTTGCTTCTTGCTGCCTCTTTTCGATATGGTTATTCTTGATTTCCGATTCTGCTTGTAGCTTGCAATTTAAATGCCGCAATTTTTCGCAAAAGTAATCCACCACTTATTGTTCTTTTTTAATAAATGCACTCATTTTCTCAGTGGTTCTCGGTGTAACATAATAATCCGCCAAGGA
>JAJDJJ010000025.1 GCA_030267125.1 Bacteroidales bacterium OttesenSCG-928-B11 | reverse complement strand
CTATGGGGGAATAAGGAATTATTGCATTAATTTGTTGGTTACACGTTCCCTCTTGTTTAATCAGACCTGTTTTTCCTATGGTTGCCCCAATGCAAGTGACAAGTATAGAGTTTGCAGGAATCTTTCGGGAAGCCTCATATCCAAGCAAAGATAGATTGTCTATTGCTTTATAAACACTTATTCCTTGTTCTAAATCTGCGGGCTTATAAAAAGGGAAGTCGAGTCCATAAAATTCTTTATTCTCTTTTGAGGGAGTACTCCCTGTTATTATTGCCCCAATTTCTCTAATCTGAAACCATTCCCATGATTTTGGAATATCAAAGGGATAATGTGAGTTATCAGATATATTTTTAGCCTTCTTTTTGCTCTCAGGGTGTTCTGATTTTATACGTTCGAGCAATACAGAAGCGGGTTCATCATTCGGGTCTTGTGGAACAAGCTTTCCTCGTATGGCAAGGTCGAGGATTTTGAATTTGATATTCTTTACAGCGATAGATAAGTCTTTTTGATTTTCTTCTATTAAATCGACAATAGCATTGTACTGCTCTATTAAGTTTACTATTCGGATCTGTTCTTTAAGTGGAGGTACAGGGCAATGAAATGTTTTTATGGTATCAACATACAATTCCTTTTGATTTGTACTACCCGCTGCATTATCTAACAATTTCTTTTGTTGATATGCAGAACGAAAGAAAAAATACAAATATGAGTACAATACATTACTATTGCATCTAATAACTGTAATGTGAGAATCTGCAACTATACGATCAAATTTGCCAAGAACACTATCTTTATACAAACCGACTCGCCCTAAAGTGCCTGTTCCTGTCGAATTTATAACAATATCACCATCTAATAAAAAGCGTTCTTCTCCATATTTTGTAATCGTTTCTGGATCTATAAATAACGCTTTTTCTAAAGATATACCTTCCCATTGGTTGCATTTTTGTGCTAAAACAGGGTATTTCTCTATTGGTGAGTATTTGGGCGATTTGCCTCGTTGAATATAATTTGAGATGCTACATACATTAGCCCACTCCCAACTCTCCGGTATCTCAAACGGAATCTCCTCATCAATACACTTCACTGTGCCATCGGCGAACTTCTCGTAATATGATTTATGTAGTGTGTTTTTTATGAAAATTTGTGACAAACACTCACACCACCATCCCCGCTAAATATTTTGTCTTTTCTGAAACCGGACATAACGAGAAGTAACCTTTTTTAACTTTTTTATCGACTATTTCCAATGGGTGTTGTTGTTGCATAGTAAGATGATGATGGAACGCGTCTCCTTCCTTCGCAAAATAATCGATACTGAAAAAGCCTGAGGATTGCGGAGCTATATGCCTCTTTTGCAATTCTATGGATAAAAAACCCATGCTATATCGCATGTTGATCTCCACGCACGGATGAATGTGGTACTGTCCGTTTGCCTCATAAACCATCATGTCGACACCGAGGCAGCCCTTGTATGTGGATGCATAGTTCTGCTGAAGAATTGAGGATAATGAGGTCCTTACACAATCAAGCAGTTCCATGGAAATGAATGAGCTGATTTGTGTTATGCAGTTTTCTTGTGAATGGATGTAACTGCCAAGGTAGGCGCCTTTTTTATTGGTAGAGAAAATAGAATATCCCCCGAAGGAGATATTACCTTTTCCATCTGCCAAAAACTGCATGGAAAAGTCGAGTTTTTTGTTAAAAATAGGTTCGACAGATGCGCTTCCTTGTTTTTTTAGCATGCCGTTTAGTAACTCCCGTTCCTTAGTGTGTAATCCGTCACGTAGCCACAGTAACCCCCGACCCGAAGAGGAATAGGGTGATTTAATCAGCAACGGCTGCTTGTTAGAAACGATCATCTGTTCAATTTCGGAGATCGATTTTGCGCATTGGGGTAGCAGAAGTGGTGAGATCCCCGGAATGCTCCTGATCAGCATCCGAAGGCAATCGTGAGATGCTTGCCGGCTTGTCAGGTGACGGTATTCCTCTTTCCATTCGGGCAGAATGATTTGGCTGCTCCATTCTTCATTTAGTGTCTTGAAAAAATGGATGACTTGCGGTGAGATTCCCCAGCAGGCTAATTCGACATTTTGTAAATGGGGTAATCCACAGTGTGTTATAGGTTTCGGAAGGGTGGGGAAAAAGTTGCGCATCTTTTCAGCCTGCTCCCGAATGGTATCATCGTTAACATAAACCCAATCATCCGCTTTAGCAAGCCAAGCAGGAAGATAACCAAGGTCTTGTTGCATCTTGAGCACTACCTCCGGTTGGTGGTAATAGGGCGAACCGTTCAGTACAGCCATCTCATGACCCGGGTTGAAATAGAAAAGAGAAGTCATGATGACATGCGGATTTTAATAAACAGTAATTGCTCGCTTGGCATGGACAATCGTCTAGAAGAATTTATCCAAGTCTTTCATATCCAAAGCGTGGGTTATTTTTTGTCCCGACGGAGATAGGTCGGATATGTCACAGTGAAATAACTTTTGAAGGAAATCGTTCACTTCCAGCTCGTTTTTCAGAGGCTTCAACCGGGAACGTTTCTGTTTAGCCATGCAGAGCGCGATGTTTTGCTCTTTGTCGTTGCGATTCAGAAATGAATTGCACTTATAGCTATCTATAAAATTTTCCATAGTGGTTTGTAAATCAACTTCTTCGTCGGAGTGAGGTGTTCCGTTTACAGCGAAATTGGTTTTGTCGATCGCTTCGATGTCATAGCCTAATTTGTGCAATTCCGGTTTTATTTCCAATAGGATTTCGGCGCAACCCGCTGATAGGCTGATTGTTTCCGGGAAAAGATTTTGTTGTACCGAAATAGGTTGGTTTTCCATTGCCGTGAGATAAGACTCATATAGTATCCTTTCATTGGCGAAAGGAATATGGATAATGACTAATTTCTGTAGGTAATTGATTATTAAGAATTTGTTTTCTAAAATAATAAAATTTTGCGTATTAACTTCCGGAAGTTCAACTTCTGATGCTGCGGATTCGAAAATAAGTTCTTGGTTATTGTTAATACCGCTGGGTAAGTCGAGTGTAACTTTGTTAATTCCTTTCAAAAAATCATCCCAACCATCCGGTTTTCCATAATTTTCCTTATGACTGTTGGGAGAGTAAGCAGGAGCCGATGACGACGGTGTACTCTTTCCTGCGAAGGGATTGTAGTCGGGGTTATGCTTGATGAGAGGCGGTGTGGGTGGTGCGCTAGCATTGCTGTGATCGGGGAAATCAAACGACTTGTCGCGCTCAAAGTCAAGTCTCGGCACGAGTGTCAATGAGCCGATCGATTTTTTTACGGCTGAATTAAGGAACCCGAAAATAAGCCGTTCGTCGCGCAGTTTCACATCCACTTTTGTCGGACTGATATTAATATCGATGGTGGATGGATCAACGTCAATATGTATAAAAAACGCCGGTTTGTACCCGTCGGGGATAAGCTGGGCGTAAGCCGTTTCGATGGCGTGGGTGAGCAGGTAATGTTTTACAAAACGATTGTTGACAAAGAGATACTGCTCGCTCTTCTTTTTTTTGGCATTTTCCGGTTTGGCGATAAATCCGGAGACAACAACGTCGTCGGTTTCCAACTCCACGGGATAGAGTTTGTCGCGGAAATGCGTTCCGAAAATGTTGATTATTCGTTGTTTAAAATTGGATGGTGGTAGATTGAGGATCGTTTTTTCATTGTGAATCAACGTGAAAGCGATATCAACGTGAACCAGTGCCACACGGTAAAACTCCTCTTCAATATGTCCAAACTCCACAGCATCTGATTTGAGAAAATTACGTCGCGCCGGCACATTGAAAAAGAGGTTTTTCACCGAAAAGGAAGAGCCGTTTTGTGTTGCGATCGGGGCGTGTTCTTTCACTTTCGATCCTTCGATTAGCAAGAGAGTGCCTGTTTCATCATCCGCCTGTTTCGTTTTCAATTCCACATGAGCGATGGCGGCGATGGATGCTAATGCTTCTCCGCGAAACCCTTTTGTGCGTAGTGCGAAGAGGTCATCAGCGCAGGTGAGTTTGGAAGTGGCGTGGCGCTCGAAACACATCCGGGCATCAGGGAAACTCATCCCCGTGCCATTATCCACGATTTGGATCAGTGTCCGTCCCGCATCTTTAATAATTAACTGTATTTTAGTAGCGCCGGCGTCCACTGCGTTCTCTAACAACTCTTTTACCGCCGAAGCCGGACGCTGGATAACTTCGCCCGCCGCAATCTGGTTGGCCACCGAATCGGGTAATAGTTTGATAATGTCACTCATAAGGTTCTTTACAGGAAGAGTTTGTTAATTAAGAAAGCTACGATGATGATGATTGCCAAGACGATCAAAAAAGTGTAGTTCATTCCCGATACTTTCCGCTTCGCTTTCCGTTTAGAGCTCCACGACCGGTGAATCCGATCGGCCATCTTGTTGATGTCGATCTCGCCGCACTCACCCTTGATGCCGCCGTCCGGTTCATGGAAGCGCGGCTTATATTTAAACTCTCGTTTCTCGTGTTTGTTAACAGAAAAAATGCTCATTGTTTTTTTTAGTTTAGCAGATGCAAAGATACGGGACTTTTTTGGAATATCTCCCAAAAGATGTAATTTCGCGGAAAATCATGCCGCATGGAAAAAGCGATCATTTTGAAGGTGAATGCTTGGTTGAACGGGAGTTACGATCAAGAGACTAAAAACGAGATTTTGAGGCTACAGCGCGAAAATCCCGAAGAACTTGCCGATGCTTTCTATAAGAACTTGGAGTTTGGCACAGGGGGGATGCGCGGCGTGATGGGCGCGGGTACAAATCGGATGAACAAATATACGATCGGTATGGCTACGCAAGGTTTTGCAAATTGGTTGCTTGCCGAATACCCCGGACAACAAATTAAAGTGGCTGTTGCATTCGATTCTCGGCTCAACAGTCCGGTTTTCGCCAATATCACGGCGGATATCCTCAGTGCCAATGGTATCCATTGTTTCATTTTTAAAGAACTCCGGCCCACACCGGAACTTTCTTTCGCTGTGCGTGAGTTGGGCTGCCAAGGTGGCGTGATGATCACTGCCTCCCACAATCCGAAAGAGTATAACGGCTATAAAATATATGGTGAAGATGGAGGACAGCTGATCTCGCCACATGATGCCAATGTGATTAATGAAGTGAATAAAATCACTGATATCGGGCAAATTAAGTGGCAATGTATTCCCGAAAAAATTACCATCCTTGATGATTCGATCGATCGGAAATATCTTGCCATGATCCAAACGTTGAGTATTAATCCGGAGGCGATCAAACAAAAAAACGACCTGAAGATTGTTTTTACGCCGCTGCATGGCACGGGAATTACCATGGTGCCGCCAGCGTTGGAAAAATTTGGCTTTACGGAAATACATATCGTTGAAGAACAGGCTGTTCCTGATGGGGATTTTCCGACAGTCTCTTATCCTAATCCCGAAGACCCGACAGCTTTGAAACTGGCGATCGACAAAGCTCTCGCTATCGGGGGGGATATTGTGCTCGCTAACGACCCCGATGCCGATAGAGTGGGAGTGGGTTATAAAGATCGTAATGGAGAGATCATTTTGCTGAATGGTAATGAATTGGCCGTCTTGTTGACTTATTATATATTGGCTGAACTGAAAAATAAAAAACGGTTGTCAGAACATAGTTTTATTGTTAAAACCATCGTTACGACCGGTCTTTTGAGTGAAATTGCCGACGATTTCGATATCCCATGCTATAATGTGCTGACCGGATTCAAATATATCGCCGATATAATTCGGAAAAATGAAGGTAAAGCACAATTTATTTGCGGTGGTGAAGAGAGTTACGGTTTTTTGATAGGAGATGCGGTGCGAGATAAAGATGCTGTTTCCACTTGCTGCTTGATCGCCGAGTTGGCAGCCTTCCTTGCTGTTGAAAACAGAAATTTGGGCGATCTTTTGGGCGATATCTATGAAAAATATTCCGTTTATCGTGAAGAACAGATATCCTTGACAAAAAAAGGAAAAAGCGGTTTGGAGGAAATTGCAGAGATGATGAAAGATTATCGCGCAAACCCACCGTTGGAAATCGCTGGTGAAAAAGTGGTGTTAGTGCATGATTATTCTACGCAATTAACAAAAAATAGAATCAATAACATGCAAAAAACAATCGATTTGCCAAAATCAAATGTTATACAATTCGTAACAGAAAAGCAATCGATCATTACCGTTCGTCCTTCGGGTACCGAACCCAAAATCAAATTCTACGTGTCCGTGAAGTCTAAGTCGCAAAATCAAGATTGTAAGAAAGTTGTAGAGAGGTTGTCCGGTCAAATCAATCAAATAAAAAAATCACTAAAATTAATATAACATGATTAATCCAAAATTATTAGATCCAAAAAGTATAGTTGTGGTTGGTGCGTCAAATGATGTGCAAAAACCAGGTGGTAAAGTTCTGAAGAATTTGTTAGACAGTAATTTCAAAGGGAATATCTATGCCGTAAATCCGAAAGAGGATGAGGTGCAGGGTTTGAAATGTTACCGTTCGGTGGAAGAGTTGCCGCAGACAGATTGTGCTATTTTGGCGATTGCGGCGAAATATTGCCCCGCCAGCGTTGATGTGCTGGCAAAACAGAAAGCGTGTGGCGGCTTCATCATCCTCTCCGCCGGTTTTGGCGAAGAGAGTGAAGAGGGCGCTCGTTTAGAAAAACAGATCGTAGATACAATCAACAGTGTGAACGGTAGCTTAATAGGCCCCAATTGTACCGGCTTTTTAAACACGAATTATTGTGGTGCATTTGACGCTCCAATCCCGCCACTCAACTCAAAAGGCGTAGAGTTCATTACAGGTTCTGGCGCAACTGCTGTTTTTATAAAAGAATATGGAATGACCAACGGTTTGTCTTTCAATAGTGTATGGGCTGTTGGTAACTCGGCGCAACTCGGTATTGAGGATGTGTTGGAACATTTGGACAATACGTTTGATCCGGAAACCAGTTCCCGCGTGATCATGTTGTATATGGAAAATATCCGCAACCCCCAAAAAATGTTAAAACATGCCACTTCCTTGATCGGAAAAGGATGTCGTATTGCGGGTATCAAATCGGGGAGTTCGTCGGCGGGCAGCCGCGCGGCTTCTTCGCACACGGGTGCGTTGGCGTCATCGGATGTTGCTGTTGACGCGCTTTTCCGCAAAGCCGGTATCGTGCGCTGCCACAATCGTGAGGAATTAACCACTGTTTGCGCTATCTTTATGCACCCTGAAGTGCAAGGTCGTAACATTGCCATCATTACGCATGCTGGTGGTCCGGCCGTAATGTTGACAGACACACTTTCCAATAATGGTATGGAAGTTCCTCATATTGAAGGTCCTGCTGCCGATGAATTGCTCGGCAAACTCTTCGCCGGTTCCTCCGTGGGAAACCCGATCGATTTCTTGGCAACCGGTACCGCAGAACAACTCGGTATCATCATCGACTATTGCAACGACAAGTTCGACAACATCGATGCGATGTGCGTGATTTTCGGGTCGCCGGGACTTTTCCCCAACTGGGAGGTGTATCGCGTGTTAGATGAGAAGATGAAGACTTCGCGCAAACCGATATTCCCGATTTTGCCATCGGTTGTGAATGTGAAAGATGAAATCGAAGATTTTATCCAAAATAAACATAGGATAAACTTCCCCGAGGAGTGTGTTTTCGGCAATGCGTTAGCGAAAATTGCTAATACACCAAAGCCTCAACCGCTCAATCCGGCTATGCCGGAGATTGACGTGAAGGCGATCCGCGCGATTATCGACAGCTGCGAAGATGGTTATATTGGACTGAAAGAGATTCGCGGGTTGTTGGATGCTGCAAAGATCACTCACAAAAATGAGGTTGAAGTGACCACAGCCGATGAGGCGGTAGCTTATGCGAGAAAACAAGGCTATCCATTGGTGATGAAAGTTGTAGGGCCAATCCATAAGTCCGATGTGGGTGGTGTAGTGTTGAATGTGAATGATGAAGAGACAGTTGTCAATGAGTTCAATCGATTGATCAAGATAAAAGATACTTATGCTGTCGAGATGACGAAGATGTTTTATGGTACCGAGTTGTTTATCGGTGCGTCACGTGAGGAGAAATTCGGACATCAGGTGTTGTTCGGTTTGGGCGGCATTTTTATCGAAGTGTTGAAAGACGTGCGGGCAGCATTGGCGCCGGTGAGTGTCAACGAAGCGGCGGCGTTAGTGAAAGAGCTGAAAAGCTACAAGATCATTCAAGGTGTTCGCGGACAAGAACCTGTGAACGAACAGCTTTTTGTGGAAACGATTTCTCGTGTGTCAGCATTAGTGTCGGCTGCTCCTGAAATCGCCGAGATGGACCTCAACCCGTTGATCGGTAACGCTACCAGCTTAACTGCGGTGGATGCGAGAATCCGGATCGAGAAATAGGCAGTGGACGATACACTGTAAAACGAATTTGCACAGATGATGTATTTATAATTCCTATGATAGATTTGTCTGTGCAATTCTATTTTAGTTGTCAGCTATTGAAATCTTGCAATAAATTAAAACTGTAAAATGGGCATCATTGTCAGGCAAAGTATAAAAGGAACGGTCGTTAATTACCTCGGTTCTTTCATTGGATTTATCATGACGTTTTTCATCATGATAAAATATTTGACACCGGCAGAAGTAGGGCTGACACGTGTATTGTTAGATGTGGCGCTGTTGCTTGCAGGGATCGCTTCATTAGGTACAAATGCTTCTATCATAAGGTTTTACCCCTATTTTAAGAATCAAGAAAAGAGAGACCATGGCTTCTTCTTTTGGACGCTTTTACTGCCGCTTGTCGGTTTCTTGATCGTGTTGGCATGCTATCTTATCTTCAAAGAAAATATCATCGGGTTTTTCATCAAAGAGTCGCCACTGTTTGTGGAATACTCCAACTTTGTGATTCCGCTGGCATTCTTTTTGATGTATATCGCCGTTTTCGAAACCAACTCGAATGTACTCATGCGTATCGTTATCCCCAAATTTATTCGGGAAGTAGTGATACGATTGATGCTTGTTTGTGTTTATCTGTGCTACGCATTCAATGTATTCACACAACACCAGTTTATTATCGCCTTCTGTGCCGTATATGGAGTCGCTTTGTTGTTGAACATCTTCTACATGTTTTCGCTCGGAAAGGTGTCGCTCAAACCCGACATACATTATATAGATAAGGGGTTGGCCAAAAATATCGGGAATTACACGCTGTTTTTGGTTATAGCTTCGTTGGCGAGTACCATCACGCCAATGATCAATACTATCTTTATCAGTGGGAAAATGGGGCTGGATTCCAATGGGATTTTTGCCGTGGCGACTTACATCGCGGCGATCATAGAGATTCCATACCGCTCGTTGGGCGCGATTACGCAACCGCAAATATCTCATGCGATCAAGGACAACGATGCGATGAGGGCGAATACGTTGTGCAAGAGCGTCTCTTTCCACCAACTATTGATTGGGTCGCTGATCTTCTTCTTTATATGGATCAACATCGATGCCATTTTTGATGTAATCCCTAACGGGGATTTCTATAAAGCAGGAAAATGGGCGGTGTGCATCATCGGACTTTCGCGACTTTTCAACTCGGCATTTAGTGTGGGTACCACCGTCTTGAATTTCTCAAAATACTACTATTACTCTCTGATCTTTAGCTTTGGCTTAACGGTTTTGGCCATTTTTTTGAATCTGAAATTGATTCCGGTTTGGGGAATTTTAGGAGCAGCAATGGCCACACTCATTTCCTATCTTGTTTACTATCTCTTTTTGTTGGGATTATCCTACATCAAATTAAAAATATCGCCATTTTCTAAAAAACAATTGACTGTGGTATTGCTGGTTGCGATTTTGTTTTTATTGAACTACCTGTGGAATATCTCACTGTCGCCACTCATCTTGAAAATCAATGCAAACCAGCTCTTTTTAACAATTTTAGACCGTGGTTTGTGCTCTATTTTGCTGGCGGGAATTGTCGGAGTGGTCGTTTATAAATTCAAATTTTCAGATGAAATTCACGGACTGATTGAAATGGGATTGGATAAAACGGTCCGGAGGAGAAAGGGGAAATAGAAAGTATTCCTCAAATATCTTGTTTTTTTAAATAATTGAATCGGACAATTAAATACCGACACTATTTTTACTATTTTTGCGCCCGATTATATGGTGATAAATTTTCAAACGAAAATTTAGAGAGGGAACCAGGTGGAAATCCTGGACAGTGCCCGCTGCTGTAAGTTTCAACGTTCTTTAGACAATCCTTATGTCACTGTCCCGATCTGTCGGGATGGGAAGACGTCTAAAGAGAAACAAGTCAGAAAACCTGCCATACAATTTTTTTGTGATAAGCTTCGGGGAATAGGCTTAGCAAACGTAACGCATGATGCCCACCGTTTGGTTTTATTTCCAGAAGTATAAATTAAAAATGGAAATAATGAAAGATAAAACCACGGTTCTCCTTCTATTTATTGCTGTGATTTTTACTGCTTGTAAAGAACCGGTTCCCCCACCGGAAAAACCTGTTGAGAATGCCGCTGCCAAAGGGGTTTACGTGCTGAATGAAGGGCTTTATGACATGAATAACAGCACAATTACGTATTATGATTTTGCTACTGGCGAGATTACGAAAGATGTCTTTACGAAAGTGAATGGACGAGGACTGGGCGATACGGGCAATGACCTGCAGGCTTACGGAAGTAAGATGTATGCCGTGGTGAATATATCGGAACAGATCGAGGTGATGAACATCAGTGATTGTAAATCGATTAAACGTATCCCGCTGATTGGAAAGCAACCGAGAAAAATCGCCTTTGCCGCAGGAAAAGCTTATGTGTGTTGCTTTGATGGTTCTGTCGTGCGGATCGATACGGCAACATTGGAAATTGACGCTACAGCTATGGCAGGACGTAACCCGGAAGGTATTGCGGTGGCTAACAATAAATTGTATGTAGCTAACTCCGGTGGATTGGATAATCCGAACTACGATAAAACGATCTCTGTTTTTGATCTGGCTACTTTCACGTTGATCAAAAATATTGAGGTGGAAATCAATCCTTATATTGTCAGGGCTGACGGCGAGGGGGATCTCTATGTGATTTCAAGAGGAAATTACTCGTCCGTTCCATATCATTTTCAACGTATTGATTCGGAAATTGACGAAATGGTTCATGATTACGATCTGCCCGTTTTGAATTTGGCAGTCGAAGGAGAAAAGGCATATCTCTACTCCTATGATTTCAGCACAAATGAATCATGGATTAAAGTGATGGATGTTTTGACGGAAGAGATTATAAACGAAAATTTTATCGCAGGTGATACGGAAATTAAAACGCCATACGCCATTGGAGTGAATTCAATCAACGGAGATGTTTATATATCAGATAGTTATCGATTTACAGTATCGGGAGAGGTCTACTGCTTTGATAAGAACGGAAAGAAGAAGTTCGATTTTGAGGCGGGATTGAATCCTACGGCATTTGTGTTTAAATACTAATAGACAAAGAATATCATGATGTTATTAGAAAATATTTTTAACAATAAAATAAATTAAAACAATGAAAAAACAGCTATCATCTATTCTACTATTCGTCGTAATTGCACTTTCTGCAAATGCACAACAACTCCGCAGTAATATTCCAAATCGTCCGGATTTAGTTGCAAATACTAGTAAATCAGACATCCCGGAAGATGTCACTATTCCTGCAGAAGATATTCTTTATTGGCTTGGTGAAGGGAGTCATGAAATGATATTTATCGTGAATTGGTGTTCGCCGGAGGTGGCTCTTGCTTGGGGGTATCGCTTCAGTGAAGATTCGGTCACGCTTGAAACAATCATGGATGACATTATGGAAAATGATCCGCGCTTTAGCTATGAAGCAGGTGCTGGTTATGTAGAGGATATCCTGTTTCAAGACTCAACCCATAACCTCTCTTTGTCTACTGCTTCCAACTATTTCATGTTTTTAATCAACGGTGCTGTAGCCCAATTAGGTTATGTAGATCAGTTGGTGACCGATGGTGACTATATTAAATGGGGAGAAAATAGCTGTGCGCATATTGATGAAGAGTATAATATGTCGTGGACAACGGAGATCACTCCGGTTAGTATTCCGGCAGGAGTTGGTGTCGGCAGTTTCGATAATATAAGTTTTAGTATCAGTCCGAACCCTGCGGTCGATTATGTTTGCATTAGCTACATTGGAAACAGGGAAAATAACACGATCTCTATTATTGATCTTAGCGGAAGGATTGTCAGGCAAGAAACGATGAATGATAATAATGCGATAATTTCTACAGACGAATTAAAGAACGGAATTTATTTTGTCCGTATTGCGAATGGTATTTCTTCCAAAGTTGAGAAGCTGATTATTGCCAGATAATTGATAGTTTAAAATTGAAAATCATGAGAAAAACGACTGCTTTTTTATTATTTACATTTCTGGTTTTTACTCTTTCCGCTCAGTTTGACGGGCCGGTGGGTACGCCAGGTTGTCAAGCCATCTCACAGGATGATCCGGCGATACTGGGTTGGGCAACGGGTTGCGAAGTTTTACGCGGTTATCAGGATATTGCCACGGCAGTAGTCACTGTTTCTTACGGAGAGTCGGAAGATGCTATAGGTAAGCCGGATAGCGATGGAATGACAGTGGTGAGCTTGGGAGATAGTGGCGTTGCGATACTCACGTTTGATATTCCTATCACGAATGGGGAAGGTTACGACTTTGCCGTTTTCGAAAATAGTTTTAGTCATACTTTTTTGGAACTGGCTTTTGTGGAGGTAAGTAGCAATGGTGAGCGCTGGGTGCGTTTTCCTGCAACTTCCAATACGCAAACCGAAACGCAAATTGATGGATTTGGTCATATTGACGCCACACAAATCAATAACTTGGCAGGCAAATACAAAATAGGCTGGGGTACTCCGTTTGATTTGGATGAACTTCGTGATAGTGCTGATATTGATATAGACAACATCACGCATGTTAAAATCATTGATGTGATTGGCACAATAAATCCAAAATACGCGCAATATGATGCGTATGGCAATATTGTCAACGATCCCTATCCGACCGATTTCAGCTCTGGCGGCTTCGACTTGGCGGGTGTCGCGATACTTAACGGTTGGCAACCGGCTACTTCGATTAAAGAAAATACAGCCAATGTAATACAAGTTTATCCAAACCCATGTCATGATTTTATCACTATTAACAATCTCAAACCGAATCAAATGCTCTCTTTTTATACGATTTTAGGCGTGAAATTATGGGAGACTATTGCTACGGATGGGCAGTTGCGAATTGAGGTCGGTGATTTCCCCGATGGCGTTTACTTGTTAAAAGTGGGTAATAATAGTTGTAAAATTGTAAAAAGGTAGCAATTGAAACGGAACTGTACAGATAAGTTGCTCCATAAACAGCAATGTGTAAATTTACATAGAGGAATTGTCTGTGCCGTTTTTTTTATACTCTTTTTTTGTATTAAAGATGTTGTTTCTCAGGAGGATACTCTTCATCGATTACCACCCGTTGAGGTGCGACTGACAGTTAGCAAGAAGCCGCATCGTGCTATTGCTCCGCAGCAGGTTATTACGCGTGGAGATATCGACAAACTGCCGGCTCTTCAACTTTCGGATGCGTTGAAATTGCTGCCCGGTATCTCTATCAAAGATTATGGTGGAGTAGGTGGCATGAAGACTGTGGCAGTTAGAGGGTTGGGCGCAAATCACACAGGAGTGGCTTATGATGGGGTAGTGTTGAGTGACGGGCAAACAGGTCAGATCGATATCGGGAAGGTTGCTTTGACTCACTTAAACAGTGTTGCCGTGGCGAATGGCATTAGCGATAATTTGTTTGTCGCTCCGAGGTTACATGCTTTTGCCAGTCAAGTGGATATGCAATCCAAGCAACCGGATACCACCAAGGTCATTAGCTTCGCTGCCGGTCTGAAGGCGGGATCATTCGGTTTGCTCAATCCCTCTCTTTTTATTATAAACAGGATATTTAAAGATGAGAATAAGTTTTTATATACTTCATTACTTGTGGATTATATGAAAAGTCATGGCA
The DNA here is from genome assembly GCA_030267125.1 of Bacteroidales bacterium OttesenSCG-928-B11. Lineage (GTDB taxonomy): Bacteria > Bacteroidota > Bacteroidia > Bacteroidales > WCHB1-69 > JAGVVH01. Next base: position 16,548 of record JAJDJJ010000025.1, on the reverse strand, counting down.
GATATCCTTATACACTGCATTACGGCGGTGCCAATGACAGCACTTCGCGGCAAAAGCGAGAAAATAGTGATTTTGAGTCGATAAATGGCGAATTTAACATCTATGCTCACTTCAATGCTCGCAACCATCTGCAGGCTAAACTCTATTATTACCAGTCGGAACGAGGATTGCCGGGCGCAACGATCCTGTATAACCAGCATTCAGCGCAACGCCTTTGGGATCAGCAACTCTTCGGTCAATTCACTTTTCGCTCGCGGCACGAAAAGATCGATTATAACCTGCACGGAAAAGTTAATTATGCATATCAGCGTTATTTAGACCCGCATTATCTGAATAGTGATGGTCAATTGGATAACCGTTACATTCAGCGAGAAACGTATCTTTCCAACCTGATTTGTTGGAAGATTACAAAGCGTTTTCATACGGCAATATCCAATGATTTTTCATATACTAACATGAGTGCGGATTTGGATCGGTTTGCTTGCCCGGCGCGCTACTCCTTGCTATCATTGTTAAATAGTCGTTACGAAAACCGGAGGTTGAATATTTCGCTGGCGTTATTGCATACTTTTGTTGTCCATACGGTCAAAATCGGGGAAAATGGCAATACAGTGAATCGCTTGTCGCCATCCGTAGGGATCAACGTTAAACCGGTCATAAATGCAGAATGGTATCTACGGGCATTTTTCAAAAATATCTACCGTTTACCCACCTTTAATGATCTTTACTATAAAGATGTGGGAAATAATGATTTGAAACCTGAGGATACATATCAATTTAATATTGGCACGACTTATACAAAAAGAATAAAGAAATATAGAATAGAATGTACGGCGGATTTTTATTATAACATAGTGAAAGATAAAATTGTAGCTATTCCCACAAAGAATCTTTTTGTTTGGGCAATGTTAAATTTTGGTAGAGTGGAAATTTTGGGATTGGATATACACGCTATCCAAAAATGGCAAATAAAGGATGGCTTATCGTTGGGTTTAACAATTAACTATAGTTTTCAACATGCCGTTGATAAAACGGATCCGGTGGGAAAAAGTTATGGGCACCAGATTCCGTATACACCCATGCATTCCGGGTCGGCAACTTTTAGTTTGGAAAATAGATGGGTGAATTTCAACTATATCCTTTATTTCAATGGGAAACGTTATACATTACAGCAGAATATTCCTGAAAATATCTTGTATCCGTACGTGGACCAAAATATTAGTTTGTCACATAAGTTCATGATTCAAAAACATTTTATCGATGTGCAACTGTCTGTTAATAATATTTTTAATGTTCAATACGAGATCATCCACAACTTCCCAATGCAGGGGAGGAGCTTTGGATGCAGAGTGATTTACGGATTCAACTAAACATTTACTATTCGGTGTTGTTATCTTGGTAATTGTCGCAATTATCAACAATTAAAAGATACAACTATGAACACATCAAATGTAGCCAAAGGATTTCTATTATTTTTAGGTGGAGCTGCTGTCGGCGTGGCTGCCGGAGTTTTAATGGCGCCTCACAAAGGAAGCGTAACTCGCCGCAAAATTATTCGCACGGCAAATACGGCGAAGGAAAATGTTAAACACAAAATTGAAGATGTAAAAGATTCGATCTCCGATTTATTAGAAGATATCGAGGATATAACCGAAGCCAAATTGCGATGAAGTGTATGATTAGTCGCTGACCGTTATTTTCGGCTGTTTTTGCAATCGCAAATGTTTGTGTAAAGAATATTAGTTTTAGGTAACTGTTTCTCAATGAATTCGATCTCCTCCCTTCTAAATTGGATTTGGCGGAGGTCGATTTTTTTCAATGTGTCTTTTAGGTTTGTAATGGATTCGGGGAGAGTGAAAAAATAGTTTCCCCAAGCATTGATCTCCGTTAAATTATGCAAGTGTCCGATTTCTTGCGGTAGTTCATTCAGTAGATTTCGATTCACATCCAAATAACGGAGGTGTTTCAAATTGCAAATCTCGTCAGGTAGTCGAACTAGCCGGTTCTTATAAAGTGTTATGTATTGTAGGTTTTCGAGTCGAGAAATGTCTTGATTCAAAATCAAAAGCTTGCAGTTTGTGATGGATAATTCTTGGAGATTTGTCAAAGTGAACAGTGTAAGAGGAAGTGAATCCATCCGTGTCCATTTGATGTGGAGACGGTAGACATTCGATGCGTCTTGCAATGCTGCGTCGAGGGAGGTGTAGATGGGGAGTTTGTCCAACGAATCTTTCGAGAGCAACTGTCCGAAAACCGGATAGATCATGGATGAGAAACAGATGATAGCGATGATTTTTCTACAGAACATATTGTTGGGCTATTATTTTGTCTTGTTGTAGTTGTGCAATCAGTTGGTCGATAGAAGGGAATTTTTGGTCATCCCGTATCCTTTTTACGATTTCAAAAGAGATCGCTTCATCATAAATGTCGTCGTTGAAATCGAAAATATTGATTTCGATCGAGATCCCGTTGAGATTGAGGGTTGGCCGAGTGCCTACGTAAAGCATGCCGCCGAATGATTTGTTGCCAATAGTTACTTGCACGGCATAAATGCCTTTTTCGGGGCTATTCTCGCTATTATTTAACAAAATATTGGCAGTGGGAAAGCCGAATTTTCGTCCGTTTTTATTGCCGTGTATTACTTTGCCGTAGTAGGTCATCTGTTATTTATTTTGTCAGGTTGCAAAAGTAAAAAAAGGACGGACAATAAGCCCGCCCTTCTTTACACATTATGAAAAAAGAAAACGATTATTCTTCGCCCTCTTGTTTTTCCATGTCTTCTTTAAGGTTTTTCAACGCCTCAATATCACCCAAGGTGGTTTTTTCAGAACTTTCGTTGATCTTCATAATATCACGATCTTTCTTTCTTTCTTCAGATTGGACTCTATTGTCTTCATCCTCTCTGGATTCTTGCCAAGTTTTCACATGGGAAAGATTGATTTTTTTCGCTTCTTTAGAGAATTCAACTACTCTGAAAGGAAGCACCTCCTCGATTTTCGCAACGGATTTGTCTTCTTTCATGATGGCGCGGTTGAAAGCGAATCCTTCGATTCCGTAGGGAAGAGCAACTACAACGCCTTTATCGTTTTGGCTGATAATTGTTCCTTCGTGAGTTGAACCAACGGTAAACACAGATTCAAACACATCCCAAGGATTCTCTTCTAATTGTTTGTGTCCCAAGCTCAATCTGCGGTTATCTCTATCTACTTCTAAAACGACAACCTCGATAGCCTCGCCAATTTTGGTGAATTCAGCAGGGTGTTTGATTTTCTTAGACCAAGAAAGGTCGGAGATATGGATTAAACCGTCAACACCTTCTTCTAATTCAACGAAAATACCGAAGTTGGTAAAATTGCGAACGGTTGAGGTGTGTTTTGATCCCACAGGGTATTTTTCCATGATGTTTTCCCATGGATCGGGGATCAATTGTTTAATACCCAATGACATTTTGCGTTCTTCACGATCTAAGGTCAGGATAACGGCTTCGATTTCGTCACCCACTTTTAAGAAGTCGTGAGCGGTGCGAAGGTGTTGAGACCAAGACATTTCAGAAACGTGGATCAAACCTTCAACGCCGGGTAGCAATTCGATGAATGCGCCGTAGTCAGCGATAACCACTACTTTCCCTTTCACCTTGTCGCCCACGTTCAAGTTTGCATCCAGCGCATCCCAAGGATGTGGAGTCAATTGTTTCAAGCCAAGAGCGATACGTTTTTTATTTTCATCGAAGTCAAGAATAACCACATTGATTTTTTGATCCAATTGCACGATCTCTTCAGGATGGATGATTCTACCCCAAGAGAGGTCGGTAATATGGATCAAGCCGTCAACGCCACCCAAGTCGATAAATACACCGTAGCTGGTGATGTTTTTAACGGTACCTTCCAGGATTTGACCTTTTTCAAGTTTTGCGATGATTTCAGCTTTTTGAGCTTCGAGTTCATCTTCGATAAGAGCTTTATGGGAAACAACCACGTTTTTGTATTCATGATTGATTTTAACCACTTTGAATTCCATGGTTTTGTCAACATAGATATCGTAATCGCGGATCGGTTTCACATCGATTTGCGAACCTGGCAAGAAAGCCTCGATGCCGAATACGTCAACGATTAAACCGCCCTTCGTTCTGCATTTAACATAACCTGTGATAATTTCTTGCGTATCATACGCTTCGTTAACTCTTTGCCAAGATTTGAGCAAGCGAGCTTTTTTATGTGAAAGCAATAATTGTCCTGTAGCATCTTCTTGGCTTTCAACGTAAACTTCAATTTGATCTCCAACTTTCAAATTGGGATTGTAGCGAAGTTCGGAAGCGGCGATCACACCGTCAGATTTGAAGCCAATGTTAACCACGATTTCACGGGTGTTGAAAGAAACAACTGTTCCCATGATAACGGCTTGTTCATCAATAGATTTGAAAGATTTTGTGTAAAGTTCTTCCAATCTTTCTTGTTCTGTATTAGAATATTTATTCCCTTTTTTCTCGATAGAATCCCAGTTAAAATCTTCTAAAACGTTAGCGTAAGCGTTTTCAAACTTAGCAAATTGACGGGGGCCTTTTTCCTTTTTAGGAGCAGCTTCCATAGCGGGCAATTCGTCCGCAACGGGAACGATCTCTTCCACGGCCGGTAACGCATCCGGCACAGGGATAATCTCGCCGGCAACGGGAGCTTCGGTCTCCACTGTGTTGTTTGTAACTTCTTGGTTTGTGATTTCCTGATTTTGTACTTCTTCAGGATTGTTTTTTAATTCTTCTGACATTTTGTCTCTGTCGATCCACCTAAGCGGATCTTTGTTTTTTAATAGGTTTGACTTTGAGGTTAACTGTTTGAATCACAAAACAAAGAGCCTCTTTTATTTTGCGGGCGCAAAGATAGGTAAAATAATGATTGCTAATGCTGCTTAACGATTATTTAATGTTAATCCCAGTTTTTCCCCCTCTTTGAGCATTAGCTCCATAGCCGCATTGTAGTCATTTTCAATGATGCCATCGAGAATGGCCTCTCGGATGGCGGTCTTGATAATGCCCACCTCGCGGGAGGGAGAGAGCCCGAAAGTTTGCATAATTAACTCGCCGGAGATCGGTGGTTGCCAATTACGAAGCCGGTCCTTTTCTTCGATCTCTTTCAATTTCACTCGTACTTTGGCGAAATTGTCAAGGTAAAGTTGCACTTTCCGCTGGTTTTTGGATGTAACGTCGGCTTCGCAGAGCATCATCAGGTCATCGATGTCGTCGCCGGCATCAAACAGTAGACGCCGTACAGCGGAGTCAGTGATCTGGTCTTCCACCAAAGCAATTGGGCGCAAGTGTAATGAAATCAACTTCTTAACGTATTTTAATTTCTCGTTAACTGGTAGTCTCAAATTTTTAAAGATTCTATCGGCCATTCGTGCGCCCAGCACCTCGTGTCCGTGGAAAGTCCAGCCAACTTGCGGATTATAGCGTTTAGTACGGGGTTTGGCGATATCGTGAAGCAACGCAGCCCAGAGTAACCAAATGTTGTTGCTCACCATTCGGATTTTGTCAACCACTTCTAATGTATGGAAGAAATTGTCTTTGTGTTTTTTGCCGTCAATGCTTTCGACACCTTTCAAGGCGAGCAGCTCGGGTAAGAATTGCGCCAATAGTCCTGATTTTTCGAGTAATATAATTCCTTTGGAGGGTGTGGGTGAGAGCAATATTTTGTTGAGTTCGTCCACGATCCTCTCCTTCGATATGATTTCCAAGCGTTTGGCGTTATCTTGAATGGCTTGGAATGTTCTGTCTAAAATTGTGAAATTGAGTTGGGTGGCAAATCTCACGGCCCGCATCATACGCAGCGGGTCATCAGAAAAAGTGATGTCGGGATCTAATGGTGTGCGGATTATTTTGTCTTGAATATCCTTTATGCCGCCGAACGAATCGATTAGCAGGCCTTTGGTGTTTCCGTTTAAGGATATAGCTAACGCATTGATGGTGAAGTCTCTCCTGTTTTGATCGTCTTCTAAGGTTCCGTCTTCCACGATTGGTTTTCGGGAATCGGGACGGTAAGATTCCTTGCGTGCACCCACAAATTCCACTACGGCATCTTTATATGCGAACTGTGCTGTGCCGAAATTTTTGTACACATTCACGTGGATGTTAGGGGAAATCGCACTTGCCACCGCTGTTGCCAGTTCAATTCCACTGCCCACCACCACGATGTCAATGTCTTTCGATTCGCGGTTTAGGAAAATGTCGCGCACCACCCCCCCGACCGCATACGCCTGCACGCCCAGCCGATCAGCCGTTTCGCCTGCAATACCGTAAATCGGATGTTCTAATTTATCTAAAAAATTCATGGTGCAAAAATAGGGAAAAATTACCCGAACACAAACATGCTCCTGCAAGGAACATACAACCTCACTTTTCCATTTTCAGCTCTGTAAGTCATCGTTTCGTCAATGCGCCCGAAACCGCCGAAGGCTACGTTGTCGCTGTTGAGGATGATGCGGTATTCGCTATCGGGGACAGGGAGCTCGAAGTTGGGGTAGGAGTGAGTCGGGTTCAGATTTGCCACAAAATAATAGCCGCTCCGTTCAAAAAGCAGGATTTGATCGTGGATATTCTCATATAGACGGCGAGCAGGGTGGGCGAGGATGTTTTTCCGATCGAGGAGGTTGATCATCGCCTTGTCAAAGCTTTGTAGCAAATGGTATTTAAGATGCGACACATCGGCGAGATCCCAGCGGCGACGAGCATGCTGATACGACCATTGGTTGCCTTCCCGCGGGAAATCAATCCACTCCGGATGGCCAAATTCGTTGCCCATGAAGTTAAGATAGCCGCCGTCAGACAGTGCGGCCGTTAACAATCGGATGATCTTATGCAGCGCCATTCCTCGGTCTACGATGAGATTGGGTGTGTCAATAGACATGGCGTTATACATCTCCTTGTCAAGAAGTTGGAAAATGATAGTCTTGTCGCCAACCATTGCTTGGTCGTGGCTTTCGGCATAGCTGATGGTGCGCTCCTCGGGACGTTTGTCGGTGAGACGGAAGAAGATTTCGCCCACATTCCATTCTTCGTCTTTGTATTTCTTGATTGTTTTCGTCCAAAAATCAGCAATACCCATCGACATCCGGTAGTTGAATCCTATGCCGCCCTGCTCGATGGGGGACGCCATTCCTGGCATTCCGCTCACATCCTCCGCAATAGTGATCGCATCTTCGTTGACCTCTTTTACCATCTCATTGGCTAAGGTGAGGTAGGTGATTGCATCTAAATCGACATTATTGTCAAAGTACTGGTCGTATTTAACAAAATCCACGCCGATTCCGTGGTTAAAATAGCACATGCTGGTGACACCATCGAATCGAAGTCCGTCAAATCGAAAATCTTCTAACCAGTACTTAACGTTTGAAAGCAGGAAAGAGAGAGTCTCCGGTTTTCCATAGTCGAAAAGACGGGAATCCCATACGGGGTGGTGTCCTTGTTCGCCGGTGTGGAAATAGAGGTGGTCGTTGCCGTCGAATAGGCTGAGTCCCTCCTTGGGATTGGAGACAGCGTGGGAATGGACAATGTCCATGATCACGGCGATACCCATCTCGTGGGCGGTATCGACCAAAGATTTCAACTCTTCCGGTGTGCCGAATCGCGAAGAGGGTGCGAAAAAATTAGCGACTTGATAGCCAAACGATCCGTAATAGGGGTGCTCTTGAATAGCCATCAGCTGTATGGCGTTGTATCCCAGTTTCTTTACCCTTGGTAAGACACTGTCGCGGAACTCAATGTAGCTGCTGACCTTAGGTTCAACCGATGACATGCCGATGTGTGCTTCATATATATAATAGTATCCTTTCCTTTTCGGGTTGTTATTTAGCCAAACGAAAGGTCTTTCCGGATTCCAAACCTGCGCGGAGAAAATTTTGGATTTATCGTCTTGCACCACGCGGGTTGCATAGGCGGGCAAACGTTCGTCCGCGCCGCCGTCCCACATCATCCATATTTTATACAGCATGCCGTGGCGAAGCAAATTTTCCGGAATTTGTACTTCCCAGTCGTCTTCATTGATATGCTGCAACTCAAAACGCTCGTCGATTTGCCAAGCTGAAAAGTCGCCGTATAAAAACATACGGCGGGCGTTGGGCGCTTTTTCACGAAAAACCCAATGCCCGTTTTCCAGGTGTAAACCATAGTAAAGATGGTTGTTGATAACCTCTTTTAACAAATGTTTCCCATCTGTAAACTCCAGTTTACGGAGATGGGAAAGCTGTTTTCGCTTCTCTAACTGACGGACAAATGGTTTGAGGTAGGGGTCAATATTTACTAAATCAGATGCCTTCATCAGAGAAGTGTTTTTCAAGGATTAACCTTGTGTTGTTTCATAGATCGCCAAAAACGAACCCCACGCTGATTGTGAAGGTCTGCAAGTCTTGCCCGTCTTTCCAAAATCCTTGTTGGTACTTTGCACTCAGATTCAATCCGAAGTTGTCTATAAATGGAATCAGTATACCCACTTCCGGGGCGATGGCGAAGAGCCAGTTTTTGTTATATACCTGATATAATCCGATGTTTTTGACCGTTTCATTCCAAGCGGGTCCGAAACCGAAGCCAATGTATGGTCTTACCGGCCAATCGCCGAAATGGTACTTTGCGTTAAACATGATCGGCGTGAAATTATTGTATCGTTTTTGTGTTCCGGTAACCACGGCGTTGTTATTGGCTATGTTTTCCGAAATTTTCCCTGTGTTTTCGTAAAAAAGACCCCAGCTGAAATTAATCCCTAACGAAAGGTGGTCAACGACAAACCAGTTGCCTTCGATAGAAAAGCCTCGGAATGAATAATTATCGATAAATTCTGCGGTTTGACCTACTGGTGCGTTCATGTCCCAGTTAACTTTCCAAAGACGTTCTTGTGCATTTAATTGCAAACTTGCAATTGCTAAAACTAAAATGATACTATATTTTTTCATCTCTTAATTCTGTTTAAAATTGTTAAATAACGGATTTACTCGCCTTTCAGATAAGGAGCGTCGTTGAAACATTGATCAATGCCTGTTTTTATCCGCGTACTGATGCTGGTTTGCGTATCGTTTAGCAAGCCGTCGATGAGGCCGAGCCATATCACGGGAGCTTGTGTGACAACGCCGGGCTCAACATTCACTTCGTCACCTACATAGTTCATTTGGATTGCCACGGTGCCTTCGGTGTAATCATAGGATATGCCGGACATCACACCCCAAGGGTAATAAGGTATGTAATCATAGTAATAATCATTCCAGGCAGGATACCAATAGCTTTGCCAGTAACTGTAAACGTCGGTGTTAAGTGCGGAACAAGTGATTACGACATCGGCGTTTTCGGGGTTGGTACTCGAACTCCAACCCAATTCACTCAAATTGCGTTGTACCGCGTCGATGATTTCATCGTCAAATTTTTTGCTCGGATTTTCCTTGTCCCCGTGCTCTACATAAGGGAATAGATAGTAAGATTGGATTGCCCCATAATCATTAAAATCAGGATTTTTAATTGAAATTGATAAATCCCAATCTGTTACAGATGTTTCATCATGTGGGTAGCAACCAGTGAAAAGTGTGATTAAGGCTAGCGATAGCAACACTATGCCGTTGGAAAGATTTTTTTTTCTCATACCTTTTTATTGAAAATTAAGGTGGCAAAAATAAGAAAAAATGGGGAGTGACGAAATAATAAAAAACGAGGGGAGATGGCATAGAATTATTCTTAATTATCACTACTTTTGTCGCTCGAAAGCGCAGCAAATGAAAAAAATTATCACACTACTGTTTTTGTCCGTCCTTTTTTTTCAACAGGTAGATGCACGGACCATCAAGTGGAAACGGAACGAGTCTTTGTATCGAGCGGGTTTTCGGATTGGGTGTAACATTCCGCTGACCCATCAGTTTTCGGAAAACCGGACATCTACCCGGATGTTTTCCCCTGATTTTGCCGGCTATTTTCGTGTGGGAAAATTGGTGTTTGGCGAAATCGGCATTGGCTATACGTTCCAAAAAAACCGTTTTGCTATTGATCAGGGGACAGGCGTGTACGATAAGTACGATGAAATTGTGGAAATGCGTTTTTTGCAAATTCCGTTGCGGGCTGTAGGTGAATTTGAATTGGGAGAGTTCTTTTCGTTGCAGCCATCCGTGGGTTTCATATACCAACCGCTGCTGCATGTCAACGACAATGTGTTGGGGTACTCCAAAAAGAATCTGACCAACCACTATTTTGTATTGACTGCCGGCGTGGGATTTAGTGTCTATTTTTTCTCTTTTGAACTATCTTACCGTCATTTTCTTCAAAATTGGGTGCCTAAAAGCGATGTAAAACGGCAGTCAACCCTCCATTTATCCCTCGGTTTTCAGATATGATAAAAAAATATTGAATTGAAATTCAAATAATTGAATTGAAAAAACGGGAAAAAAATTATTTTTATTTGGATGGAAAGAATAAAAATGTACTTTTGCCACCACAAACAACGGCGGTATGCGGGGCTTGAAAAGAGGAAGAGAACGTTGTTGAAAAGGGAGTTTAGCTCAGCTGGTTTAGAGCATCTGCCTTACAAGCAGAGGGTCGGCGGTTCGAATCCGTCAACTCCCACAGGAAACTTAAAAAACAAGGAGACAGTAAGTTAAATGCAACTTGCTGTCTTTCTTTTTTATGCTTTCGCAAACGCGTCATAAATGACACAAAAACGCGACAGATTCTCCCCGAAGTTTATTTTTTGGAATTCCCGCAACGCCAAAAAAAAAATGTCCGAAGCATTATCCCTCAAAAACCCGAAAAAGCGAAAAATCGTTTTCGCGGACGATGTGCAACCCTATCTTCCGGCAACGCTAAAACAATGGAAATCAGGCTGGACACTCGTTTACTACATTGAAAATCCCGAAACAGGCATCATGGAAAGAAGAAGGCAACGGGTCGATTATATCCGCAACCACTTCAAATCCGACAAAGGGGCAGTCCACCATGTTTCCAAAATGATCAAAGGGATCAACAAACAATTGGAAAAGAGGTACGACCCCGAAACGGGCAGGAAACTCCACGTGGACGAGAAAGTGGAGGAACTGACAGCAACAATACAAAGCATGTCCGCCTCCATCGAGGAGATCAAAAGAAGTCTGACGACGGTTGCAACCGTTGGACTGCCTACTTCCTCCCGACTGGTGCTGGAAATGCCCGAACAAGTTGCCTCACCAGTTTCCGCGCCGCCAGCCTCACCTGAACCCCGTCCCGTTGGCATCGGGCATCGCCCCGCAAGAGCTGGCGCGCTTCTCAAAGATTTGATTGCTAAGTACCTTGACGAGATAGAGCGCAACCGGTTGAGCGAGGACACGATCAGATCCTACAAATCCTTCGTGAATATCTTCACCGACTGGACGATCTCCCAGTTCGGGCAAATCCCGGCAAGCTCCATCACGGCGGAAATGGTCGCCGATTTCATGGACTACGTTTATAACGAAAGGAAAGGCTTGAAAGGCGGCAAGATGTCCAACAGGACTTACAACAACTATATTAAGAACGGCAGCGCCTTTTTCACTTGGCTGGTGGACAAAAGATACTGTGCCGCCAATCTTTTCGACCTTAAGGCTAAAAACCCCGGCAAGAAGCGCAGGATATTGGTGCCGCCGGAATTCAGAGACAAAATCACCTCGTACCTGTCAAGCGAAAGACCGGAGTTTATCGTGGTGTTAAAACTGATATACAACAGCCTGATAAGACCGAAAGAGATCCGCGGCATCCGGGTATGTGATATTTGCTTTGAAAAGAAGTTCATTCGGATAACCGGAGACGTTGCCAAAAATGACAAACAACGCAACGTACCCATGACACCTGATATTTACGAGGACTTTAAATACATGGAACTGCACAAATATGATGGAAACTGTTACGTTTTCGGGAAGGAGTTGAAAACCAGTCCGACAAAAATATCCAACTCTTACTTGGTTAAAATCTGGGCGAGGATGCGTTCGGCGTTGGGCTTGCCCGAAGAAATGCAGATGTACTCTTTACGCGACTCCGGCATGGTGGAAATGATCAAGAGCGGGATCGACCAGTTGAGCGTTAAACAATTGGCAGACCACCACTCACTTAGCATGACCGATATTTACACCGACCATATCGACCCCAATTTAGGCAATATCATTTACCATAATTCCCCGAAGTTTTCAAGCAAGGTGAAAAGGGAGGAGGCGGTCTCACCCCTCACACCCCAACCACCTCTTTAGCGAACTCGATCTCGGCGACAACATTCCCGCTGCCCTCGGTGAACTGGAAGTCCATCTTGACGGGCAGCAGGCGGACGTTGCCCACCAACGTCCAGCGGATCTGCCTCTGCGGGGCGGCGTCCTGCGGTTTGAGCAGGCGGATGACTTCCAAAAACACGGCAAGCGGGAAGATGAAGCGGTGGCGGATTTTCTCATGAGAAGACAAAAACTCAAGCCATGGTGAAACAAACTGTTCCAGCGAACATTCCCCCGCCGCGGACAAACTGACCCCCTCTTTCAACTCGCCGTTTTCCCCCAAGCAGACGGGGGAAGCGCTCTCGTAACAAACACGCCCGCCATTGAAAAGCAACTCTTCCCGCCCGTGGTAGTTAACCAAAACCATGTCGAAGCCGGTGTTCCCGGTGTTGAAAACGGGGCTGCACCCGCCCGCCTCGATTTGCAAGATGAAATTCTTGTGATAGGATTTCCCATCAACAGTCTTCATGCTCGGGGAGATGAAACCCGCGGAGATTTCCTCCACGTCACCATCCCCTATTTCCAATCTTTGATTATTCCCGCCAAACGGATTCCACACGAACATCCAGTTGGCTTCCGCGTCTCCGATCCGCTCGGCGATGCGGAATTGGTTTTCATTTTCCACAAAACAAATTTTTCCAAAATGAACTGCCGCATCAGGCAACTGTGCGGAAGTGCGGGCAGGCGGCAACAGTTTGGTCTCGTCTATCTCCTCCCCATTCAGGCATTCGGTTTTGAAAACATACTTTTTCGGCTCGTATTTCTCAATTGATGATTCATCGGAGAGCAAATGCCGCGTGAGGTCAAGGGATTGCGGGGAGTTAAGAATATCCTTGAAAAAGGAAAGCTCGACCTGTCCAGATGCCGATTCCATGAACATCGCAAGCCCGAAGGCATTGCAGATCCGGGTGAGAAACTCGCCGTTGGTCAGGTCGGGCAGGTGTTCGGAATATTTCAGTTTGTTGGCGAAGGCGTTGTAAACCTTGTAATAAGCGGCAACATCCTGCGTAATCGGAATATTTTGATAATGCGCAAGGTAAGTGAGATGTATGCTGTCCGCCGTTGTCCCCCTAACCTTGCCGAAAAAGAAACGATACTCCCTGTTGGCGGCAAGGTCCTCCGTGAAATCGTAGTTGAAAGAATAGAACCCCGCCCCGGTGTAGCCGATCTGTGAGCGGAGCAGGTCGGGGGTGTGGATTTTGAAGTAGTTCGGGAAACGTGTCCAAACGCCGTTCTCCATGTAGCCAATCCCCAAATTCCAATCCAAGTTCACATAATCCTCCAAAAAATTTGGAAAGTCGGCATTGTCTTCCAGCATCATGAAAATGACAGCTTCTTTAAAACTCATACCCTCGTTGTCGGGGTCGGCGCCTTGCGATAACAAATTTGCTGGCAAGTAAGTGTTGATGGCAACGTTGAAATGGTAGCTGCCGTTTGCCGAGGGGGTAAAACTAAAAGAGCGGGGTGCGCCAACCACATCAAAACATAACACCAACTCTTCCCCGGTTTGACTGCTGAAGGAGACGGTCGGGGCGATGGAAACGCTTGCCCCCGCCGCCGTGTCCCCGTATTGCGATGGCAACCCATCCAACGCCCGGAGGCTCTGCGAAAACAGCCGTTGGATGTCTTTGTCGGAATGAAAGTTGCCGCAAAGATTGTAACCAGCATTTGCCAAAACTTTCTCCAAAACCCAAACAAGCCGCAAGGCCGGGGCGAAAGCGAAACTGTTGGGGTTGGAGACGGTGTCGTTGTTGAAAAGCCTGATCCCCCTGTTTGTCGGCGAGAACGCCTCGACAATGCCACCCGATCCGTTTAGGAAAAGGCGGTTGAGATAATGCCTGTCCAAGCCCATGCTGTCATCCGTGTTCAGGGAGGCTTGGAAGCCGGACGGGTTGCCGCCGTCGGGATTGTCGGAGGGCAGCAAATACCATCCAAAATCTTCATTTGACGAGCCATAAAAGGCAGTGTCAATAAAGAGCGGGAACTTGTAAACGGAATTTTCATCCAATGAGTTTCTTAAAAATTCCTTCCATTTTTGCCGGTGTTCTCTACTGTTACGGCTAATGACAATGGCATTGCCATAGTCATTTTCAGAGAGCTTCAACTCTGAAAAATCTTCCGGCAGGGGGTTTAGCACCAAACCGCAAGAGTACTTCCCGCTGGATGCTTTTTGAAGGTATAGGTCACCTTTGGCGATCTCCACGCCGCCCGCAAGCAACGAGCAGTCGTATTTCTTGAGACGCTGCACAAACACATAACGGGCGTGTTTGAAAATAAGGTCGTTTTTCTCCGCGGGGATATCGAACGTGAAAAGAATGTCGCCCTCCATCCGCTCGGTGGAGAAAACGCTGTTTTGCATCTGCAGGCGGATGGAAGTGCCTTTCGCGATGAAAACCTCTTGGTTGTCAATAATTATTGAAAGCATGCGGCTACGCTAAGACAAAGTTGTAATTATACAGCACCTTCACGGTTACCACGGCGGTGGCGGTGCTGCTGACATATAAAACCGTGTCTTTGATGCTGAAACTCACGCCCTCCCGGATGATCGCCATCACATTATCCTTGTTCCCGTTGAACGCGATGGCGTTCACGATATTTTTGGCATCCACTCCGGCATCTTTCAGGTCAATGGCGGTCGTTTTTTTCGGGTCTAACGAGACATCATGAATGATGGCGACACGCAGGATTTGGCTGTTCAGAACGTCCAGTAACCTGCCGAGCCCGGTTGCCACATTCTGGGCGTTTGCGTTGGCATTGTTCGCCGTGTTGTTCGCCGTGTTGGCAAGGTCGTATGCTGACTTCACGGCTTTCGGTGTGGCGGCTAAAACCTCCGAGGTGCTGTTGGTGGCGCTGGACAATTTTGTGACACCGTGGACGGTGGTGCTAGCCAGGGTGATCTCCCCGCTTTCGATAGTCGCGCCGTTGCTGAGCGTGATTTTGATTTTGGGGCGTGCGGAGGCGGTTCCGGCAACAATGGTCACGGCTGTGACTTTCGTGTCGGTCAGCAAGGCGGTGACGAAGGCTTGCAGCCCCTCCACCATGTCGGAGCTGGTTTGGGGGTAGAGGATGTCTATGTCGGGTTTGCCGTTGGCGTCCAGTTTGCCATTGTAAACCTCGTGTTGGAATTTGATGATTTGTCCCATAATGATGATGTGTTGTTAGTTGATGATAGTTATTTGATGACCCGCAAATATTGGTCGTCGATTTTAAGTATGGCGTGCTTCAAGTACAGCACAAGGTCGTCAAGGCTTGTCTGGAAGATCTCCCCTTCAGGAGTACCGATCGCCACGGTCATGTTCTCGCCGATGTTGTATTCCAGCTTTTTCAAAACCGAATAATTGGAATCCAATTTGCCGGCAACGGCGTTTTTTGCGACCTCTTCGGCTTTCCGCTCGGCGATTTGAATGAAGAGCTTCTCCAACTCCTCTTGGTTTGGCAATTGCGAGGCTTCGATTTTGAAATCCCGCATCGAACTTTTCGAGGTGAGTTCCACGCCGTCAATGGCGGGACGGTCATCCAAATCATTGTAACTATTGGTGATTTTTCCAATCTCGTTAGCAATTCCGATAACTTCGTTTAGTATCTCCCTCACTTTGGAGAGTTCCATTCCGTTTTCGATTTGTTCTATCATGCTATATCCTTTTAAATTCCGCCTTTGCCAAATTGGCGATAGCGGCGGTTTTGTTAAATCTTTCGCTGTCGATCCAAATTTCCGATGTGCTTCCACCTCCAGCTTCCGCCGAGCGTTCGTCAGCCCACACCGACTCAAAATAGTCATGTCCAACGATGATCGCCGGAACACCACCGTTCCGCTCTCCCACGTCGGATTGGGCGGTGTTGAACAGGTATTGGAATTGCGTGGATTGCGTTTCCTCGGTTTCATCCAGTATGGTGAAAGTGTCGGGCAGGATGGAGATGGGGACGGCTTTGCCATCCACGATCTTGTAATTGAACGGGTTGCCGGCAGCCGCCTCCAACAACTCCAACTCCCGCGGGGATTTGCAGCCCGTGGAGACGGTGATAACGGTCGAACTGTCCGTGATGTCGGTCTCGTTCCCTCCGTTTTTCCGCACCACTTCGCCCTCCACGGTCTTCTCCCTGCTTTCGGTGTCGACGTAAAAACTCTCCAACACGCCCAGCCTGTTTTGCAATAGGAAAACATGTTGAAAGTATGGCTTTTCCCGCAAGATGAACGCACGTTTCCAAACCCTTTCAGGAAATGCGGCGGGATAAATGCGGACGGTATAACTCAAAATATTCTCCGAATAGTTTGAAAGTGAAAGGCTTCCGTGCGAAAGCGGGATGCGGACAATGTTGAAGTTC
>JAJDJJ010000024.1 GCA_030267125.1 Bacteroidales bacterium OttesenSCG-928-B11 | reverse complement strand
CGGAACATCGATGCCGAGGAGGGACATGCCGCATTTGACAGTATTACCGATGAAGCGTGATAATGATAAACGGAAAATCTGTTTGTCGGAATTTTCCTCCCGGAAAATAGGCGTTTCTTGATAGAAACGGTTGAAATCTTTCGCTAATTCATACACATAATTAGCAATGAGTGCAGGGCTGTATTGCTCACCCGCACTTTTAATTGTTCCTGGAAATTCATACAACCGCTTGATCAACTCTTTTTCGATTGGTGAAAATTCATAATGCAAGATGGGGGTTTCGATGTTGATATTGTTTTCTGTCGCTTTGCGTAGTAATGAACGGATGCGGGCGTGGGTGTACTGGATGAATGGCGCCGTATTTCCGTTAAAATCGATCGACTCTTCGGGGTTGAAGAGCATGTTTTTCTTGGGATCGACTTTCAAGATAAAGTATTTCAAAGCACCTAACCCGATCATTTCATATAATTTAGCGGCTTCGTCTTCGGGGAAATTAAATTTGCCGAGCGCTTCAGTGCTGGTTTTCGCCTCGCGGTACATTCCTTCCATCAGATCATCGGCGTCGACCACGGTGCCTTCGCGGGATTTCATTTTGCCGTTTGGTAACTCAACCATGCCGTAAGAAAGATGGTAGATGGTTTTGCCGGCGGGATGTTGTAGCTTTTTCTCCAAAATCGTCTTCAATACATTGAAATGGTATATCTGTTCATTCCCAACTACATAGATCATGTTTTGCGGATGAAACTCATCATAACGCATGGTGGCGGTACCTAAATCTTGTGTCATGTAAACCGAAGTGCCGTCACCTCGGAGCAACAGTTTTTCATCTAATCCTTCATCGGTCAAATCGACCCAAACAGAATTGTCTTTTTTGTTAAAAAATGCGCCGTTCTCCAATCCTTTTTGCACTAATCCTTTGCCGGAAATATAAGTATCTGATTCGTAGTATGTTTTATCGAACTGGATGCCCATTCGATCATAACTTTCATTAAAACCTTGATAAACCCAGTGGTTCATCATCTGCCATAATTCCCGGATTTCCTTGTCGCCGTTTTCCCACTTCACCAACATCTCTTGCGCCTCTTTCATGAGTTGCGATTTTTTCGCGGCTTCTTCCGGCGAGGTGTTCTCATCTGTTAAAGAAGCGATCTCTTCTTTATAATGTTTGTCAAACTCCACGTAATACTTCCCCACTAAGTGATCGCCTTTTAATCCGGAAGATTCAGGCGTTTCTCCATTGCCATATTTTTTCCACGCTAACATGGATTTGCAAATATGTATGCCGCGGTCGTTTACTAAATTGACTTTTAATACCTTTTTCCCATTTGCTTTCAAGATACGGGTGATCGAGTCACCCAATAAAATATTGCGCACATGGCCGAGGTGTAGCGGTTTATTGGTGTTGGGTGAAGAAAATTCGATGAGCGAAAGATCGTTGCATTGTTTGTTTTCCAATCCGAAATTTTCTTCGCGCGAGGATGATGAAAAGAAATTCAGCCAATATTTATCTGATAATGAAAGATTTAAAAATCCTTTAATCACATTGAATGCTGCGATACCTTGATCGACGAGTTTTTCTAATAATTTATCCCCGATTTCATTTGCCGTTTGATCCGGTGATTTACGGGCGGCTTTCACATAAGGGAAAACCACGATGGTGAAATCGCCCTCGAACTCTTTCCGGGTTTTCTGCACTGTGGAGCTGTCAACGGCAATATCCAGGTTGTATAACTCTTTTACTGATTCTTGTAATGCTTTGGCAATGTTATTTTCTATCATTTTTCATTTAAAATTAAGGGCGGCAAAAATAGGGAATACTCGTCACTATTCCCCAAATAATCTTTTGAAAATTTCTTCAATTTTCCCGATAGGTATAAGCTCGATTTGGTATTTGTTTTTTTCAATCCCTTTCATATTATATTTAGAGAGGAACATTTTGGTGAATCCCAATTTGTCGGCTTCGGAGATGCGTTGTTCAATGCGGGCGACGGCTCGTATTTCGCCGTTCAACCCCATTTCGCCGGCGAAGCAACATTTGCCGTCGATGGCGATGTCGGTGGCGGAGGAGAGGATGGCGGCGACTATGGCCAGATTGATAGCGGGATCTTCCACATGGATGCCCCCGGCAATGTTGAGGAATACATCTTTAGCACCCAGTTTGAACTGGCAGCGTTTCTCGAGCACGGCTAACAGCATGTTCATTCGGCGGATATCGTAACCGGTGGCGGAGCGTTGCGGCGTGCCATACACGGCGGAGCTGACCAAGGCTTGTGTTTCTATCATCATCGGTCGGTTGCCCTCTAACACGGCGGCGATAGCGTTGCCGCTGGAATCGTCATCGCGTTGCGAGATCAAAATCTCAGACGGGTTCAGCACCTCGCGCAATCCGTTGTTGTTCATTTCAAAGATGCCCAGTTCGGAAGTGGAACCGAAGCGGTTTTTGATGGCCCGGACAATGCGATAGCCGTAATGACGGTCGCCCTCGAACTGTAAAACCGTATCAACGATATGTTCCAATATCTTAGGCCCTGCCAATGATCCGTCTTTGGTGATATGTCCGATGAGAAAGACCGGGATGGCTGTTGTTTTGGCTAAATGTTGAAATTCGGCGGCGCACTCTTTGATTTGCGAAATCGAACCGGCAGCGGAATCTAACAGGTTGCTCTGCAAGGTTTGCACCGAGTCGATGATGACCAAGTCGGGCTGCAACTCTTCGATATGTTTGAAAATCTCTTGCGTGGCAGTCTCGGTGAGGATATAACAGGCATTGGCATTTCCTTTAGTGGTCAGGCGGTCGGCACGCATCTTGAGCTGGTTGTCGCTCTCCTCGCCGGACACGTACAGCACTTTCTTGCCTTTCACGGCTAAGGCGAGTTGGAGTAGGAGGGTGGATTTTCCGATGCCTGGCTCGCCGCCTAACAACACGATTGAGCCGGCTACGATACCACCGCCCAGCACCCTGTTTAATTCCGAGAAGCCGCTGTCGAGCCGCGGAATCTCTAATAATGAAATGTCATCGATGAGTTTAGGTGTGCTCTTTTGCTGTAAACCGGGGTGCTTTGCTGTTATTTTCCCTTTCTTTTCCCGCTCAATCACCTCCTCCTCGAAGGTGTTCCATTCGCCACACGACGGACATTTGCCCATCCATTTCGCCGCTTGCGCCCCGCAATTGCGACAGTAAAAATTAGTTTTTGCCATTGTTCCTGAAATCTTATAGAGAGCGACAAAAATACGGAATTATTTCACTTTGGATAGCGAATGATTTAACGAAGTTAGACACACCCTAAAATCAAGCAAATTTGCAAAGGAAAAAGTTACAAAAAAAATCATACCTTTGCATGCTTTTTTAAAGGCATAAAATATATTGTAGAACTATTTAAAAGTAAAAGAAATGAGCGAAATTATTGGAATTTATGGTCGTCAAATATTAGACTCACGGGGAAACCCCACTGTTGAAGTTGATGTTATTTCAGCATCCGGCGCCGTTGGCCGTGCTGCGGTTCCTTCCGGAGCATCTACCGGTGAACACGAAGCTGTGGAATTGAGAGATGGTGACGCATCTACCTACATGGGAAAAGGCGTTTTGAAAGCCGTGCAAAATATCAACAGCATCTTGGCGGAAGAGGTAAGAGGACTGAATGTGTTGGATCAAAGATCAATAGATCAAAAGATGATCGAGATTGACGGCACGCCCAATAAAGCAAATATGGGTGCGAATGCGATCCTTGGCGTTTCATTAGCTTGCGCTAAAGCTGCTGCCATGGAAACCAATCAAGAGATCTTCCGCTATGTAGGCGGTTGCAACGCGCATACGTTGCCAATTCCCATGATGAATATCTTAAATGGTGGTTCGCATGCCGATAACAGTATCGATTTTCAAGAGTTTATGATCATGCCTGTGGGAGCGGAATCGTTCAGCCACGCATTGCGCATGGGAACCGAGGTTTTCCATAATCTTAAATCCGTATTGAAAAAAGCCGGTTATTCCACTAATGTGGGTGACGAAGGAGGCTTCGCGCCGAACTTGAAATCCAACGACGAAGCGATCGAAGTGGTATTGCAAGCCATCGAGAAAGCGGGATACAAACCCGGCGAAGATATCTTTATCGCCCTTGATCCCGCATCTTCCGAGTACTTCTTGAAAGAAGAGAATGTATATCACCTGTTCAAATCTTCAGGAGATAAGTTGACACCGGCGCAAATGGTTGATTACTGGGCTAACTGGTGTTCCAAATACCCGATCATCTCTATTGAAGATGGTATGGCGGAAGACGATTGGGACGGATGGAAACTGATGACCGACAAGTTAGGCGACAAAATACAATTGGTAGGTGATGACCTGTTTGTGACTAACGTGAAACGTTTATCGCAAGGTATTGAAAAAGGCGTGGCCAATTCCATCTTGGTGAAAGTGAACCAAATCGGAACGTTGACCGAAACTATCGACGCCGTGTCCATGGCGCACAACGCTTCTTATACTGCTGTTATGTCTCACAGATCCGGTGAAACCGAAGATACCACTATTGCCGATTTGGCTGTGGCATTGAATACCGGTATGATCAAAACCGGTTCGGCTAGCCGTACCGACCGCATAGCAAAATATAACCAACTCCTCCGTATCGAAGAGATGCTCGGCAGCGATGCTGTGTATCCGGGAAAAGGTTTTAAGTTTTATAAGAAATAGTACGTATGACGATAAATATCATCACCTTAGGTTGCTCCAAAAACAGTGTGGATTCGGAAGTGATTGCGGCGCACTATGTGAAACGGGGGCACGAGGTGGTTTTTGAAAGCGATAGCCCCTCCGATATTGTACTGCTCAATACATGCAGTTTCATCCTTGACGCTAAAGAGGAATCGATAGAGGAGATTATTATCCAAATCGAACGGAAAAGAAAAGGTGATGTGGGAAAAGTGTTCGTGATGGGATGTTTGGCGCAACGCTATAAAGATGATCTGAGAAAATCCCTTCCCGAGGTGGACGGGATTTTCTCATTTACGGAACTGCCGGATATGTTGAGCGATTCTCGCTTCGACCTGTTGACTTATCCGCACCGGAAATTGACACAGAATGCTCATTTTGCCTATCTGAAACTTTCCGAAGGCTGCGACCGGCAGTGTGCTTTCTGTGCCATACCCGGTATTCGGGGTAAACAGTTTTCAAAGCCCATCGAACGTTTGGTGGGCGAAGCAAACTACTTGGTGGAGCAAGGTGTGAAGGAGGTGATGCTGATTGCGCAAGATTCAACGGCTTATGGAACAGATATTTATAATCGTAGGGAATTGGAAAAACTGATGCGTGAGCTCGCCGGAGTGAAAGGGTTAGAGTGGATCCGGTTACATTACGCTTATCCCAACGATTTTCCGCTCCCCGTATTAGACGTGATGCGTGAATATGACAATATTTGCAAATATATAGACATTCCGATCCAGCACGTGAGCGAGAATGTGCTGCGTGCCATGAACCGTCCCTCTTCGCCTGATCGTATGCGTCGCCTCATTGAAACGATTCGCAAAAAGGTGCCGGGCATATCCATTCGCACCACCATCCTTACCGGCTTTCCAACGGAAACCCAACAGGATCACGAAGAACTCCTTGGCTTCCTCGAAGAGATCCGTTTTGATAAGTTGGGCGCGTTCACCTATTCGCAAGAGGAAGGAACCCCTGCCTACTCTCTCGGAGATCCCATCAGCGAAGACGAGAAAGCGGATAGATTGGAAGAGATTATGGATTTGCAAGAAAATATTTCACTGGAAATCAATGAAAAAAGGATAGGTGAAACAATGAAGGTGATTGTCGACGATGTGATTGTCGACGAACGGATAAACAGTCGCCTCTACGCCGGCCGTACGCAATTTGACTCTCCGGAAGTGGATGGTATGGTTCTTGTTTATGCGCCATACGAGTTGGAAATTGGTGAATTTTATGATGTGAAGATTAAGGATGCGGAGGAGTATGACTTGATCGGGGAAATTTAGGAAACGGGGAGTGAATCTCTGCTTATTCTTGTCATTGTATCACAAACAATTAAAATATAAAATAGATGTTTACATTTTTAGGTATCGTAATAGGGCTTATCTCGGGTGGATTTTGGGGCGGTGTGTTAGGCTTCATCATAGGGTCGTTTGTAGACGGAATATCATTTAAGAGAAAGGTATATCGCCGCCAATACCACTATTCACAAGAGAAGTTCATTTCTTTTCTACTAGTGCTAACTGCCGCGGTAATGAAATCAGATGGCAATGTTCGTACTTCCGAGTTGGATTATGTGAAAAATTATCTCCGTAAAAATTTCAGTCCGGATACACAACAACGGCTTTTGTTAGAGTTGCGCAATATCTTAGATAAAAATTACAGTATAGATGTAATATGTGATGATTTGCGTGCCAATGCCACTATCCATGAAAAACTTTATATCCTACAGTTTCTTTTTGGCTTGGCGGCTGCAGATGGTCAATTTTCCCAGCAGGAATTAGATGTCATCCAACGTATTTCCGACCTGTCAGGTGTCAATCGGATGGACTATGAATCGATCAAGTCGATGTATATGTATCAAAACTTCGCGGGGGGGTACTATCAATCCTCACAAGGCGGCTACTCTTCCGGTGGAGGTTCGTTTGGAGGAGGATACGGCGGTAGCTCTTACGGCGGTTACACCACTTCCCGAGAATCTTTGGATAACGACTATAAAATTCTGGAAATCAATTCTTCCGCTACCGATGACGAGGTGAAAAAGGCGTATCGCGCGATGGCTAAGAAATACCATCCTGACAAAGTAAACCATCTTGGAGAAGAGATCCGTAAAGATGCGGAGGAGAAATTTGCCCGCATGAATCAAGCTTACGAACGGATCAAAAAGAGCCGTGGTATGAACTAAGAAAACAAAGGGTGAGCGAAATTATTTGACTGAAACTTCGAGAATGAAAACTTCTCGGAAGCAATTTTACTCCTGATACGCTCTAAATGATTGAAGAAAATTCCTCTCCATGCAGTAAATTGTTTTATTATTCAAGCTGCCGGGCGATATGTGCGTGTTGGGCTATAATGTTGGCCGAGTCTTTTTTTAAGAATGAGTGCTCGCCGTTTTTTTAAAAAGTATATCGAAGCAGAGCGTCGAAATTTATATCCGAGTGGATGGTGGAGTGATCAACGGCAAAACCGAGATGGAAATGCTTGCCTATATGGGCTAAGAGTGAATAAATGTGTCGTATTTCCATCACGCGGAGTTGATATCCGATGGAGATAATATCTTTATATCCAACATTTACTCCCAAATCAAAAGAGATGTCGTATTCATAACGAACCAAGGTGTATGGCGTGATAGCTACCATATCTTTAATATCGAAACGGTAGCTGGCATCGGCGACCCAGAAACGTTTGTTAGTGATGAACGGTTTTTCATCAATATATATAGTATTGGAAAAGACATTCTTTAATGCGACTCCCACCGTAAGCCGTTTATTGCCATAACGAATGCCCAGATCGAGATCGGGAGTGTAATAGAGCCTTCTGCCATGACGCGAATCAATGTAGTATAACTTGTCCCAATCAACATGATCGAAATTGAAAACACCTCGTACGCCGGCATTGATGTAGTTGTGCTCACCCCATTTCCAAACTTGGGTGTAGCTGGCTAAAAGTGCATGTCGGTTGAAATAAGAAAAACGCTCCAACAGATAAGAAAAGCTGTAGAATCCGGAGGTCTTTTCTATTTTTCCTATGTGGTTGAAGTAGGAATCGAAAGACTTCGTCCATAATTCGTTGCCTACGTGTTTGTATTTGCCATAGAATTGAAAAGAATATTTTCCGCCCTCGTCTTCAAGGCCGGCGGCAGGATTGAGATAATTCATATTCTTGAAGTAGAGGTTGGTGACCATCGTGTTCTGCCCGCTTGCGTTTGCAAGAATCATGAAAAACAAAAGGGAAAGTGTCGTTATTCTCATTTTATTATCTCCGCAAAATCTTTCAATGTGTTTTTTACATAATAGTTCAACTCTGTTTTATGACTGCCGCCTTTGTAAGTGTGCAGTGTGATGTCGCCGCCCATGGCTTTTAACCCCTCGTATGCTTCCACGGAATTATAATAAGGAACGGTGTCGTCAGCATCGCCGTGATGCAAGAACACTTTGCCGGTTGGCCGCCAACCTTTGTGGAAGGAGTTTTTCTTGACAATTTCCCAGAATTGCAAATCTTCGCAGCTGAGGATGTTGGCAACCAAAAAATTGTTGAAAATTTCAGCGGGCTTTTTCGACGGTGGTGTCAATGAAGCCATTTGATCGTAAACGGGATAGCTGAAGATTTGATCGGTCGGACGTTTTAAGTCGGAGAACTTGTTCAGCGAATAGGCTGCCCAGCTGACCATGTGCATGATGCTGTTGTCCTTGTCTTTATTTTCCAACACGTCATTTAAAAAAGAGACGAAATTGTAAGGCCCCGCAAGAGCGGACGTTGCAATGATGTTGAGGCGGTTGCTATACTGCTCTTGGATAAGTTTATGCGCGGATAGTGCCGCCCCTCCTCCCTGCGACCAGCCGGTGAGAAGCACATCCTTTGTTTTGCCATAGCCCATTTCGTCCATTGCGCTTAATGCAGCTATTATTCCATCCACATTGGCTTTAAAAAGCTCTGGATAATAGATGTAAGGGTGCTCCTTGTCCGCGGTAGTTCCATAGCCGATGTAGTCGGGTAAGAAAACGGCATAACCGGCAGAAGCCCAAGCCAAACCAATATTCCGTACTTCCAAATAGCTCATGTTGGTCCAGTCGTTTCCGCTGCCGTCGTACGTTGACGGTGCTTGCTTTTTGGCCACAGAAAGTGAAATGGGGGGGTGTGTGCCATGAAAATAGGCGATGAACTCCGGATAAGAGACGTCATGGGGGATGAGCAATAAGCCGCGCGTGTTGATGGGCCGGTCGACATATATGGTGCTGTATTCCAATACATAATAGCTGACTCCGAATCGCGCTATATCCGAGGCGTCATACTCGGAAATGTTTTTGATGACTTGCTCTTTACTCAGCTCTCCCGTTTTTTTGTAGTTGATGATCTCCCCCCTGTCTCCAACAAGTGGACGGTCATCAGTGTCGCAAGAGATGATGGACAGAGAAAAAAGGAACAGTAAAATGAGTTTTTTTTTCTTTTTCATGAGTTTTTTTTTTATTTCAAGGTCGGCTTACGACCATCTTTTTGGTCATTTCGTTTCTGAAATCCTATATTCATAACATGTGAAAAAGAGGGTTTGTTTTTGCAGATAAGTTAAAAGAAGTTAAATCTTTTTGAAATTACTTTTTGATGTTATCTCCTTTCAAGATAATAATTTAGGAATGTTAATAAAACTAAAGAATATTTTATATTTTTGCTCCGGTTTTTAAATGTCGTTCCTAAAATATCAATCCATGAATCTTAAAGAAAGAATCAAATACGCGATCATGTCTCGCCAAATAGAAAAGCGCAAAACCAAACATCCCTTTGATGTGCATTATGCGGAAAATTATCGAATTCCCGCGGGAGAAACCAATCATCCCAACAACAGCTACTATTTTTCGGTGCATGACCAGGAGGGTAGAAGCGTGTTGTTTCGTATGGCCCACCGTGCGGATCGAGTGGAAATGTGGTTTGTTTACCACGATAAGAATGCGAGGACTTTCTATAATCGCGAACAGTTGAGCAAAGGTTCTCCTTCTGCGGAGGTGACTTGCTTAGAGGTTGGCAAAAGCTGGCATTTTAAATTTTCGGGGCCAATGGTTCAGAATGGCGATGAGGAGAGTGAGCATTATGCTGAATTTGAAGGTATTTTCACTGCATCCGCCCCCATCTTCGAGTTCTCCCGCCATTCAGCGGTAGCGCCTGTCGCGCGGGCATTAGCCAAAGAGAAGTGGAATGGTGATTTTAAATCGAGTGTGACAGAGAACCATCAAACGCACTATGAGCAGGCGGGGAAAGTGAAAGGCACGCTGCGGCTTGATGGCGAAACGGTGGAAATTGATGCGCGGGCCATGCGTGACCACTCTTTCGGAAAGCGGGAATGGAACTATATGGATCGTCATATTTGGCTGACCGCTCTGCTGGAAACAGGGGCAATAATGAATGTGAATATGGTTAGGTATCCTGCGCTTTATGAGCTGCAAAGCGGATACTATGAACACAATGGGAAGTATATCTGCATAGATTCGGCAACCCCAATGAATGACTTAACCATGTGCGTAGGAGTGCCTGATATGCTTAGCTGTGCCATCAAGTTAGTGGATGATAGGGAGTATATTATGCGATGTGAAAAAGAGACGGAGGTTGTTTTTCCTTTTGATGATGGTGATTACACTATCTATGAAGGAATAGGAAGTTTTTCGTTGAATGGCGTGAAAGGACGCGGTATCATTGAAATAGGTTTTAATAAAGATGAAAAACGGTGGAATCGAAGCCGGAAAAAATAGTGTCATTAAAAGCAAAGAGATTGTAAATAGTATTTTTATAATCTCTTTTTCATGATAAATAAATACGAATAACAGGTAAACAGTATGGAGATATTTGATTTGATGAATATTCCGGCCACACATTTGGAACGTGTGGGAGGAAAAGCAAAAGGACTGCATCTGATGGCGAAATCAGGATTGAAAATAGCGCAAGGGGTTGTGGTCACTGAAATAAAAAATGAAGAAGATGTTAACCGGTTAGCAGATTACTACATTGAAAACCAATTGGGTAAGGTGGCAGTTCGGTCATCTGCAAATAAAGAAGATGGTGCCGACTATTCCAATGCCGGGCAATACCGCACGTTCTTGAATGTCGGTGATACCGAATCTTTCAAGAATGCGGTAGTGGGTTGCTTGTCATCCATTGATAATCCCGATGCTACAGCCTACTCGCAATATTTCAATCAAGCGAAGAGTACCGAAATGGCGTTGGTGATTCAACAAATGGTGGATGCTGCTAAAGCCGGGGTTTGCTTTACGGTTAATCCTTCGGGACAGAAAGACGAGCTGCTTGTGGAGAGTGTTGACGGGTTGGGCGAAGCGTTGGTTTCAGGACAGAGTGAAGCCGCCCGTTTCGTAGTGAAGCATGATGATATACAAAACAACAAATTAACGGCGAACGGATTTTCGGAAACATTGCCGTTGCCGAGTCTGAAAGCAATTTGCCAAGATTCGTTGACCGCAGGTGACTATTTTGGGATGCCGCTGGATACGGAATGGGCAATTGATAAGAACGGTGAACTGTATTGGTTGCAAGCCCGCCCAATCACCACGCTCGACGAACCGGATCCCTTCGAGTTAGATCCCGACTGGGATTTTACCGGACAAACAGTCACAACTTGCAATATCAGTGAGATGATGCCGGGCGCGGTGACACCGCTGACAATCTCTACTTCTGTGAACGCCATCGATTGGGGACTGCGAAAGATGATGGTGGCTTCGGGCGTTTGCAAAAATATCGATGAGATTCCCCCCATGCATTGCGCATTTAGTGTCGGGAATCACCTTTTCCTGAATTTGTCCGGCATTTATCGCTTGTCGGAATATGTGCTGGGGGCGAGTAACCAAGCCATTCAGCTGAGCATTTGTGGACGTATTTTGGATGACGAGGAAAATTCGCAGGCAGAAACGAAACGCAAAGTGGGGAGCTTCCGGGCAGCGATCAACGGTGTGAAGTATTTACGCTTTTTGTTGTCGAGAAACAAAGCGCGCAAGAAACTGAACCAGCTTGTTTCGCAATTTACTATCCCGACTAAAAAGACGGCGAAAGAGCAATATGAAGCAATCAGTACGGGGCAGGATGATGTAAACCTTTCGTTCTTGTATCATTATGTGACTTCCGCTCATTCGGGAGCGATGAGTAGTGCCTTGAATATTGTGCTCTCAATGGATGTTGATGATAAAGAGAAGGTGAAGTCGATTATCGCCGAATCGTTGGAGAATATTGATGGGATTGAGAGTGTGGATATTTTACGCTCTCTGCGTAAGATTGCTAAGGAACTGTTGCAAGAAAATCCCGATATCGAAATGGAAACGGATGACCAAATTTTGGATTACCTGCGATATGGCCAAGGGGAAAGTCATGCGGCGTATCAATGCTTTATAGAGCGCCACGGGCACCGAGCCATCAGAGAGGCGGAGATATCTTCCAGAGGTTGGAAAGATGACGACAAAGGTTTTATGGCTTATCTGCGAACGGTGCTTTCCTCCAAAGGTGTTGAACCAGTGAAAAATACCAATGGATATAATCCCTATAGTTATATTGATGAAAAGTATAAAGGTGCTAAACGCAAGGTGTTGCGCTATCTGGTAGCGCAGGCGAGGAGTGGGGTTGTGAACCGCGAATCCTCGAAATCATCCATCGTGAAGGTTTGCGATAAGCTGAAAATGGCATACCGGCATTTGGCAGAATTGATGGTGAAAGAAAATATCTGGCAGGATCCTTCTTTGATCTATTTCCTACAACATAATGAGATCGGACGTTTGATTAATGATGGTGAAAGTGCATTGGTAAAGAGAGCGTTACAGCGGAAAAGAATATATGAAGAGCAAAAAGAATTAGCTTTCGATGATGTTTACTATGGAAAACCCAAACCTGTTGAGATTACAGTTGACAGTAGCGAAGGTTCCTTTGAGTTGCAAGGCACGCCAATCAGCCGCGGGAAAGCAAAAGGAATAGCGCGTGTGGTTAAATCGATAGAAGAAGCTAATCAGTTGCAAAAAGGTGAAATTATGGTGGCCGCTTTCACCGATATTGGCTGGTCGCCCTACTACTGTAAGATCGAAGCATTGGTGACCGAGGTAGGATCGGTTTTGTCGCATGGTGCTGTAGTCGCCCGCGAATACGCCCTGCCGTTAGTTTCCAATGCCCGTGGCGCCACTTCCCTGATTAAAACCGGCGATAGCATCACCGTGGACGGAACAACAGGGAAAATCGGAGTTGTGGCGAAAACGGCATGATTTGGATATAATATTCGGTTATCAGTCGGAAGTGTTGCAAAAGCATGGAATACACCGAACTACTATAGACACAAAGAAGACAAAAAACAAGATTTTAAAAATCGACTTTTTGTCTTCTTTGTGTCTATAGTGGTAAAGAAAAAATATTTACAATGTCCGGCGGCTGGTAATTTACAATGCAGTATAGGCAAATGATTGTGGAGCATAACCTAAATTATAATCAGACAACGATTTTGGTGAACTATATTTTTTTACACTTCCAACTTGAATTGCAAAAGCCTTATCTTTATTAAGAAAATACTCATCATAAAATTGTTTTGTAATTCCCGAATTTTGTTTTGTTAAACTCCAAACTTTTTCGGTATCATCGTGTAAGATATTTTTTATTTCAAATTCGCCAATAACTTGTTGAACAGGCGAGGACGCATAGACAATGATTTTGTTTATGTCTTTTCGTTTGAAAATACTTTTTCGAAATTCAAACTTTTTAGTTCCATCAAATATCTTAAATGCAAATTCTGGTTTAATTGATAATAAAACGTTCATTTATATTAGCCTCCTTTATCATTATTTCAAATTGATCTTTTGTTATTTTCTTCAATCCTCTTAACTCATTTTCGGCACCTGAAATTACTCCTAAATCTAAAAGTTTTTGGCGATTAATTCTGTGCCCCAACGGAATAGAATATACAGACAAAAAACGAATTAGAAATGGTCTGTATCTTGGATTGAAATTCCAAAATTCCTTTAGATAATCTTCCGTAAAGATACTTCTTTTTCTCGCCTTCAATAAAAATTCTGATTCGGAATCAATTCCATCTATTTTTTCTTCAATTATTCCTATCGTTGTAATAACGCTATGGTAATAAGCCGATTTGTCTTTTGGTGCTGTCCTGTAGAAAATAAGGACATCGCCTTTTTTTATATTTCGTTCTATTGAACGAGAAATATAAATTTTACTAATGGCATTTCTATGTGGCTCATTTTCTACATAATCATTCGGAGATTCTGTCTTCAAAAAGGAATCGGGCAATAATTCTGTGTGATATTTTGGATATATCGGTATCAAAAAAATATTAGTGTCGGTTGGAATATATGGAAATGTTTTCTTTGGATTGTTTATGTCAAACATCTTAGAAAAGTTACGGACATAAACTAATTCGTCGTTATCTCCTTTTTTCCCATAAAGCACAAATCCCCACTCCTCCAATAAAGAAATGAGTCGTTGCTGTTCTTCTCGTTTGTCAAAAATTGTAACATAAATTTCATCGACCTTATGAATAATTGCATTATCAAAAATGATTTTCATAAATCGCTCTCCTAATCGTACACCATTGCTTACGACTTTAAATGTTCCTATTTTCAGTCTTCTTTTGGGTTTAAAAATAGGAGTTATATCTGAATAACTTTCATCTTTATCTTCTATTTTAAGAAACAAGAAAGACAAAATTTTTCCTTTGTTATAAGTTATATATGCCTTTTCTTCCGCTTTTTTGTTAAACCATTTTTCAAAACCGACATAATCTTCTTTTAATGAATCAAAAAAAGAATCATTGATATTGATATTTCCAAAATACTCTTGCTTAACAGCTAAAACTTTATAGTCAATAAGGTCAGGATATTCGGAGACAACCATTTCGAGGAAGGAATCTATAGTATAGACTTTATCTTCGATCCCTAATAATTGGGCTTTTATATGGATTTTTTTATCTTCCGATATTAATATATCAACTCTTTCGCAATAAACCTCATTTAACAAAACGGTGTCATTTTTGTCGTTCTCGTTTCTATCGTTTTGCTGTGAAACGGCTAGAACTTCTGACCTAAGGGGTGCCGTCATCTTTAAAATTTCATAACTTTGAATTTTAGCGTTAAAACTATTTCGAGTTTCATCGTTCGAATTTTTGTTTAATTCTTCAACCGTTACATTGTGAACACATTTTGTGAACTTTGCCTTATCCAACCATTTGAATAATGTTCCTATTGACAGATTGAAAACTCTTGGAGTTTCTCTGTGTATTATAATATTGGTATCTAATAATGCTTTCATAGATTTCTTTTAAAAAAGTTTTTAATGCGATAAAGGGGGGAGAATAGAGTGAGAAAAACTATTAGAAGAATAAAAAAAGAGAGCCAATATTCAAAAGGAATCTGACACAAAAAAGAGGTCTCTGCAATCAAACCTTTTCTCCAACTAGATATAGCAAATAACAGACTACATAAGATATTAGCACTTACAGCAAATAATATTTGTTTCGTCCCAATAGTTTCTCTTGTAAAAACAGTAAAAAAAGAATAGGCTTCTCGTTTTTCATCCTTGTTGAAAACGATAACATATTCATTTTCTTTCATCGATTTTAATCCCGGCAAATACTCTTTAAATGCGAGGACTTCTAATTCGCGGATATTCTTTAATCTATTAGAGTCAGTAAATGTTATTGCAAAAGAATTAGGAACGACATGAAAACAGAAACAAGTATCTACATTACATAAATGGTACTTATCTTTTGTCAATTCATAAACTTTATTGGGTAAATTTCTTTTCTCATTTAGTTTCACATCATAGATAAAACTTGTTTTTGCAATTCCGCGATTTTCTGTAGATAAAGTTTTTCTTTTCGACTTTATCAAAAATCTGACATAACAGGGAGAATCATTTTCCGTTTTTGGATTTTGGATTTTGAATGAAACAATTTGTTCTTCTTCAATTACAATTTGCTGTATGGGTAAGATATTTAACACTCCTCTTGTCTCAAAATCTAGTATAGCACCGTTTCTTTTATCTCCTTTAATCGCTGAAGAGGTTTTTATGTTGTCATTGAAGATAAATTTACTGTTATTTGAATCTTTAATAAGATTTGAACATAAACAATTTATAGAATACCCTTTATTAATAAATGGGGCAACAAAATTAAAATCAATTTCTTTTATCTGATTTTGAAATTTAAACTCTATGCCAATTTCAACAAAAGAACTTTCGTTTTCTATATCCCAAGTACAGATATGAAACCGAATTATATCAACTTCCTGTTTAGCAAGAATGAAGAAAGAGTTATCCATAGGTATTTATAAATTTTAATTCAAAATATCGCATACAAAACTACATAAATTTGCTTCAATGATTTACCACCGTCGCCACTTTTTACTTGCTGCAAATAGCCTTCTATGCGAATAGTTTGAAAAACTGTGCGATAGCCACTCCGAGGTAGGTGCCGACGGCATAACCGATTAAACCGATGACAATACCACTGATAAGGACTTTCTTGTTCTGCATCGCCCCGACAACCGGCGGGATGAATGGCGGAGAACAAAGCAAGCCAATGTGTGCCACGGTAAATAAGTCGCCGGGTACTTTTGATATCCGTGAAAAGATAAAATGCAATACCACAGACGTAACCAAGACGAAGAGTACGAACAATGCCATTGAGATAGCTTGTGTGCCAATGCTGTAAATGTCAAATTGTGATGCAACCACGATGCTGAAGATCAGAATGAAAAACATTCCCAATTCGAAAGTCTTGGGCAGTTCCCGTATTTTTTTATTGAAAGTGGCGATGATGGCGAAGGTGGTGATGCAGAGGATGATAATCAGTTCGTTGAGCTGCATTTTACCTGTTGTTAATTTCGTGATGAGCATGGATATCCCTGCTGAAATCACAAGAAATCCGAGCGATATCAATAAACCCAGCATCATCTTCGGGAAGGTCTTCTTGTTGAAGATGTTGGAGTAATTCTCCACACCGTTCTCTTCAATATCCTTGTATTTTTGGCCATTATCTTCGTTATTTGCCGTGTCAATAGTGGTGGATTCGTCCTTGAAAGGAAGGAGTTTCCGGAAGAGTTTATAACCGCCGCCCACGATGAAAATGATGAACGGGAAAGTGATTAGTACTTCGAAAGTGTAGGCTAAAACAATGGTGTCGGGATCTACGTGCAGCGAGCTTCCGAGCGCATAGAAATTCATGGTCCCACCGGTATAAATAGCCGTCATCATGGCGGCAACATTGCCGATGTCTTCAATTCCGGAGTTGCGGAATATAAAGAAAGCCGCGACTACGGCAATGACTATCGAGGCGATGCCGCCTGCCAACGCCGCTACCGTCTTGGGTAACGATTTTGTCCATAATTTAAAGTCGCAATTGAAAAGCATCAACGGGATAGCTAACGGGATGGTGATGTTTTGTATCCAACTTTGGATGGTGTACAGTTGGGTATAATCCGCCGTTCCTTTTGCCGGCATCGCACCAAGCAACGCCATGACAATTCCAATGGCGTATGCTACGATCACTGTGCCGATCTGCTTGACAATCTTGTATTTCCTAAATAAATAGATGATTAAAAAAGGAGATAACAAATAGATGAGGGTGATAATATAAATGTTCATGGCATTCTATTTGGTTTCATTATGTTTTATTGGGATTTCTTAAGTTTTCCACACCGCAAAATTAGCAAAAAAATGAGGCGGAAAAGGATGAGGTCGGATTTTTACTTTCGCCACCCATCATTTTCTGTTATTGATAGGTCTTCACTTATTACTAATTTTCATACTTTTGCCGGCTAAAAAATTGAAAGATGGACAGAAATACTATTGTTGGTTTTATTTTACTTTTCGCCCTCATTTTAGGTTTTGGGGTTTACAATTCGAACCAGAGCAAAAAGATGCAGGAACAGCGCAAACAAGAGATGGTGGAGCAGATGGCTCAAGAAGCAATCGACCAAAACCAGGATATTCTCACCACATTGGATTCGCTGGAAAAAATAGCTGATACGGCTCCGCAAACACAGAATGTTCCCGCGGTGAAACGCAAACCTTTCTCCAATATCGAACCTGTTGATAAGTCCGATTGGATCGTTGAAACGGAAAAAGCGAAGTATTATATTACTCCGCAAGGTGGATATATCACGCAAATAGAGTTAAAAGATACCTATAAGTACGCAGATAAAGATTCGGATAAACAACCCTTGATCCTTTTCGAGGGAGAATCCTCGCGGATGAACATGGAGCTGATGCTCCGCGATCAGACCGTCATCCAAACGAAAAATTACTATTTTACTTCCACTGTGCCGAGGCATCATGTTGTTTCGGATGATAATTCAACCGTTTCATTCCGAATGCATCCTGCTAAAATGGCCGCCAATGAAAATGATTCGTTAGTGGAGGTGATCGACCCCGAAAGCTATCTCGAGTACCAATACTCCTTTAATAATAATGATTATAAGATGGATATTAAAGTCAATTTTGTAAACATGTCCTCTTATTTATATCCCACGACAAGAGATTTTACTTTTTGTTGGGATGCGATGTTGAATAATACGGAGAAAAATCATGAATATGAAAAGAATATCACTGCGTTATTTTATATGGATAACTTAGGTGAAGTAGATGATTTGGGAGAGAAGGGTTCCGACAAGAAGACGTTCACCACGCAGATCAAGTGGGTGGCATTTAAACAACAGTTTTTCACGTCTGTGTTAATTGCAAAAGATGGCTATTTCGAAGGTGGGGAGTTGAAAGTCGATAATCTGAATAAAAACGAAACGTACCATCTGAAAGAGATGCAGGCAAATCTTGATTTCAGAGTGGAAGATTTGGATAACAGCGGCTTCGATATGAGTGCCTACTTTGGCCCAAACCAGTATAAGTTGCTCAAAGAGTACGGTTTGGAGATGGAACGTATGGTGCCGATCGGTTGGGGCTTTTTCTTGCTGCACTGGATCAACCGTTTTGCAGTGATCCCCTTGTTTAACTGGTTAGAGGCTTATGGTTTAAGCTATGGTATTATCATCTTGATACTCACAGTCATTTTGAAGCTGATTTTGCTTCCGATTGCGTTTAAAACATATATGTCTTCAGCTAGGATGCGTGTTTTGAAACCGGAAATAGAGGAAATTAACAACCGTTATCCCAAACCGGACGACATGGCCAAGAAACAGCAAGCGACGATGACACTTTACAAGAGCGCCGGTATCAATCCTGCGTCAGGTTGTTTGCCGATGCTGTTACAAATGCCGATCCTTATTGCGATGTTTCGTTTTTTTCCGTCGGCCTACGAGCTACGGCAACAACCCTTCCTTTGGGCCGACGACCTGTCCACCTACGATTCCATTCTGGATTTCGGCTTCAATATACCCTTCTACGGTGACCACATCAGTCTTTTCACACTATTGATGACAGTGGCAACGTTGGTTTATACTTGGTTGAATAACAAACTGATGGCACCAACTGGGAACGACCAATCACAGAAAATGACCAAGATGATGATGTATATCATGCCGATCATGTTCTTGGGTGTGTTTAATAAAATGCCGGCCGCTTTGACCTACTATTATCTATTAGTGAATCTTATTACTTTCCTCCAAATGTGGATTTTTAGAATGGCAGTGAATGAAGAACGGGTGCATGAACAGTTGAAACAAAACATGAAAAAACCGGTTAAGAAGTCGAAATGGCAAGCTAAGATGGAAGAGATGGCCAAGCAACAAGCTCAGTTGCAGAAACAACAAGGTCAAACGCAGAAGAAAAAATAAAAAATGACAATGGCAGTTTGGCTTTTGGATTTATTGCTATCTTTGCATGCTTGAAAAATAATTTTTTATAGAAACAAGAAATTTGAGAGATGGAAAAACAAGAAAAAAACGAGATTTTATCCAGAGCGGTAAGAGCAGGCAAGAGAACCTATTTCTTTGATGTGAAGGCTACCAAAAATGATGAGAAATACCTCACCATTACTGAAAGCAAAAGAAAATTCAATGCGGATAACGGCACTTTTTTTTACGAGAAGCACAAATTGTTTTTATATAAAGAGGACTTTGCGAAGTTCCAAAACGCTTTAGGCGCGGTGCTGAATTTTATTGAGACTGGCGTTGTTCCCGATGACATCCTCTTCGATACCGAAAGCAATAAACCTAGTTCAAACATAGATTTTGAAGATTTGGAGGCTTAATGGGTAAAGTAATTGCGATTGTCAACCAAAAAGGTGGAGTTGGCAAAACGACTACGGCGGTCAACCTGGCTGCATCCCTTGCCGTTTTAGAATATAAAACTTTGTTGATTGATGCCGATCCGCAAGCTAATGCGACTTCCGGCGTTGGAATCGATACGAATAACGTTGAATTTAGTATTTATGACTGCGTGTTGGGAAACCAACGCCCAGAAGATATTGTAGTTCATACAGATACGCCAAATCTTGACATTATACCCGGTCATATTGACCTCGTAGGCGCCGAATTGGAAATGATCTCACTCGATCGCAGGGAATACCGGATGCGAGATGCCTTGCAAGTCATCAAAAATCAATATGATTTTATTTTTATCGATTGTGCGCCATCCCTCGGGTTGATTACACTCAACTCTTTGGTGGCTGCTGATTCCGTTATCATTCCGGTGCAATGTGAATATTTCGCCCTCGAAGGACTCGGAAAATTGTTAAATACGGTCAGATTAGTGCAGTTGGGTATGAATCCTGAATTAGGCATAGAAGGCATATTGTTAACTATGTACGACTCCCGGCTGAAATTGGCCAACGCCGTGGTGGAAGATGTGAAGACACATTGCAAGAATATTGTTTTCGAAACGGTGATCTCGCGCAATATCCGACTGAGTGAAGCACCCAGTTATGGAAAACCGATCCTGCTCTACGATGTGCAGTCGCGCGGTACTACTAACCATTTGAACCTGGCCAAAGAAATTTTGATCAACAACGGATTCATTAACAAGCAATAATTATGGAGAAGAATAAGAAAGGCAGTTCACTGGGGAAAGGATTGGGAGCCATTTTTGGCGATGATTTAGAATTGCTTTCCGCGGGATCTGCAGCGCGTGTCAAAACCGACAATAACACAACCATCAAGATCGCATCCATTGATGTAAATCCATACCAGCCAAGAACACAGTTTGAAGAAGAAGCACTTAAAGAATTGGCGGATTCAATCAAAACGTACGGTTTGATACAGCCTATCACTGTGCGACCCATAGAAAATGGGCGCTACCAATTAATCTCGGGGGAACGCCGTTTGCGCGCTTCGCAACTTGTTGGCATGACAGATATTCCTGCGTATGTAAGGACAGTTGACGATATGCTCTCTATCCAAATGGCATTAGTGGAAAATATCCAGCGTGAGGATTTGAATGCTATCGAAATTGCTGTTTCGTACCAACGGCTGATTGATGAATGTAACATCACACAAGAAGAGTTGAGTGCGAAAATAGGAAAAAAACGAAGCACAATTGCCAATTATCTCCGGTTGCTGAAACTCTCCCGTGATGCGCAAATTGCCATCCGAGACAACCTCATCTCCATGGGACACGCCCGTGCGATTGTTGCGCTTGAAGACGATGAGTTGCAAGCTACAGTGGTGCGGAAAGTAGTTGACGATAGCCTGTCGGTGCGGCAAACCGAGGCTTTGGTGAAAAAATATTCCGCTGATTTTAAAAAACCTAAAACGAAGATTAAGATCACCCTGTCAGATGATATTCGAAATTTTCAAACCTCGTTGTCGAAAAAGCTAAATTCAAAAGTGAATATTCAAAAAGATATTTCCGGAAAAGGAAAAATAACGATTCCATTTGCTTCGGATGATGAGATGAAAAAAATCATTGAAATCTTCGATACGATACTCCCCGAGTGATGAAAGAAAGGATCTTGCCTCTTTTGTTGTTTTTTATCTTGTTCGCACTAAATTTTGTATGCTCTCAACAAGACACAAACGCTGTTGTGTTGGATTATGAGGAACACGTTGTGAAAACAGGTGGGGACGATTCGTTGCAATTGAAACTGATCAAAGAACATAATCCTACGAAAGCAGGCTTATGGGCTATTGTTCCCGGTGGTGGACAAATCTATAACAAAAAATGGTGGAAGTTGCCAATTGTATATTCACTGTTAGGCGCTTCCGGATATTTAGTTTACTATTTCGCCGATAAAACCGTCATGTACCGCAACGAATATTTTTTCCGCCAATATGGTGCTACGGAATATTACAATCCGGATTTAGCTTTGGCACAGGATGAGAGTATCTTACAGTCGCGCGATAATAATCGACGCTATATGGAGATCTCGATCGGGGCGTTTACAATTTGCTATCTGTTGTCTGTGATTGATGCTGTAGTCGATGCGCATCTTTTCTATTTTGACATTTCCGATGACCTGACCATGCAGTTAACCCCGACAATTTATAATAATGGCTTGTTATTCAATAATAATAACGCCTTTCGGTCGTTCTCTTCGGGGTTGACACTAAAGTTATCTTTTTAACTATGAATATGAAATTGGCACTTGTTGGTTACGGAAAAATGGGTAAAGAAATCGAACGAAACCTGCCGGAAAATTGTAAAATCAGTGTCATTATTGATAATCCTGAAGATTGGGAAAATAAAGAATCCTTACTGAAAACAGTGGATGTTGCTATTGAATTTTCCACCCCCTCCGCTGCTTTTGATAATTGCAAACGCTGTGTGGAATTGGGGATACCGGTGGTTTCCGGAACGACCGGCTGGAATGAACAGATCGATAAATTTCTTCAATACTCTTTTGCACAGTCGGCATCGTTTATCCACGGTTCAAATTTTAGTATCGGAGCAAATCTGTTCTTTTCTGTCAATCAATATTTTGCAAAATTGATCAATTCTCAGGAACAATACAATGTTTCTATTAAAGAAACGCACCACACGGCAAAGTTGGATAAACCCAGCGGCACAGCGGTGACGGTGACGAATCTGATCATTGAAGAGTTGGAACGGAAAGATGGTTGGTTGTTGGATCAAAATGCCCCGGGAAAAATTCCGGTTTATGCTTTACGGGAAGAGAATGTCACCGGTATCCATGAAGTTTGTTATTCGTCGGAAGAGGATGAGATTACAATTGCGCATCAAGCGAGAAATCGAAAAGGATTTGCATTAGGCGCGATAAAAGCGGCGCAATGGTTGCTGCAAAATCCGGGTGTTTATAATTTTAAAGATATTTTTCATTTAATATAATAGCTATGCTTCTTTCTAAAATTACAGTAATCATACTATTCATTATTACGACAATCGGTTTTTTTCTCGGTCTGTGGAAGATTTTCGAGAAGGCAGGCGAAAAAGGATGGAAAGCGATTGTTCCGGTTTATAATATGTGGGTGTGGATTAAGGTGTTATCTCGACCCAAGTGGTGGATGATCTTGGTGTGCTTGCCATTTATCACTATTTTCATGTATTATATGATGGTGTGGAAAACCATTCGGCTATTTGGCAAAACCAGCTATTTGCCGCTTATTTTTGGCACGTTATTCAATTTTGTTTACTTTCCGTATCTCGGATTTTCAAGCAAAGAGAAGTTTACACGTTTGGAGGATTTGCCGAAATTTAAGAAATCACCATTGCGCGAATGGGGCGATGCGTTGATTTTTGCTG
Organism: Bacteroidales bacterium OttesenSCG-928-B11; assembly: GCA_030267125.1. Taxonomy (GTDB): domain Bacteria; phylum Bacteroidota; class Bacteroidia; order Bacteroidales; family WCHB1-69; genus JAGVVH01. The sequence continues at coordinate 7,536 of JAJDJJ010000024.1, read as the reverse complement.
TCGCCGCCGCTTATATTATCCGCACTTTTATCGTTGAATTTTATACCATCCCAACCTCTTCAATGGAAAGCTCACTGATGGTCGGCGATTTTTTGGCTGTAGGTAAAATGCGTTACGGCGGCAGAGTTCCGCAAACGATCTTGGCAGTACCCTTTGTGCATCATACCGTGCCGGGCACTAAATCCGTAAAGTCTTATTTGGAATGGATCACATTACCCTACATGCGCTTTCCTGTACTTGCGGAAATCAAGAAAGGCGACGTCGTGGTTTTTAATTACCCCGATGGCGATACTGTGGCAACGGAACGACAAAATGAAAGTTATTACGATATTGTGCGGGAATACCGTGCGGCGTTGAACTATAATAACGTTGAAAAACATGAACGCGATTTTGTGGATCGTCGATACAACGCATTGAATCGTGCAAAATTGCAGCAACATCACCAGGGCGCTTATTATCCGGGTAAGGAGCATGATGCCATTCGGAAAGACTATAAGGTTGTGGCAAGGCCGGTGGATAAACGGGAGAATTATGTGAAACGTTGTGTGGCAATTCCCGGTGATCGTTTGAAAATAGTGGAATCTCAGGTTTATATCAACGGAACGCCGTTGGATAATCCGAAAAATATGCAATATTCCTATTATGCCTATGCGCCGGAAAATATTGTAGGAGCAAGCGAATTTTCTAGAAAAGGAAGAGATAAGGAGGTGAAACTGCTAAATTCCCTCGACGTGAATTTGGATGACTATACCCAATTAAGCGGTAACTTATCTGTTATGTTTTTGACGGAAAAACAAAAAAAAGCTTTGGAAAGCAAAGGGTATGAGCTTTCGAAAATAGAGGATGATCCGGGGAAATTTGAGTATTCGATCTTCCCACATGACCCGCGTTATAAATGGAATCGGGATAATTTCGGTGAAATCGTAATCCCCAAAAAAGGCGAAACAGTGGAGATCAATGACAGCACGATTGTTTTATATGATCGGATTATCAAAAACTATGAACAAAATGATCTGAAAGTGGAAAATGGAACGATTTACATTAATGGAGAGAAAGCAACCCATTATACATTCCAGCAAAACTACTATTTTATGATGGGTGATAATCGTCATAACTCTGCTGACTCTAGATTTTGGGGATTTGTTCCGGAAGACCATGTCGTTGGGAAAGCACAATTCGTATGGCTTTCATTAGATAAACATAAAAATTTGAGTGAAGGGAAGGTGAGATTTAATAGAATGTTTAAGTTTATCAAATAGTAAAATCTATTTTTTCCTATTTTTGCATGCGATTAAAAATTTATAAACAATAAAACTGAACACAATGAAAAGAATTAATTTATTAGTAGTTACACTTTGTTTGATATGTTCTGTGAGTGTATCTGCACAAAAACCGTTTGCCGGTCATGTAAAATCTGAAATTCGAATCGAAGGTACTGATGATGTGAATATTACGGCAAATTTTCCAATGGAAACCTCATCCACAATAATGGGGAATAAATCGATGACGAAGATGGATTTTAATGGTATTGGGCAGTTGATTATCCAAAACGGCGATAAAAGTCAAATGACTTTCATGATGGATCTCACCGCTCTTGGAATGGATATGTACTATATCACTAAAACCATCAATCCGCCTAAAACGAAAGAGTATAAATATGTGACGGATAAATCAGATACCAAAACTATTCTAGGATATAACTGTTACAAAGTTACTTGCACGATGCTTGATTTGGAAGATGACGAAGAAACGATCACTATTTATTATATTTCGGATGATTTCATGCCCGGATTCAAACATGTTGGCGATCCTCAATTTGTAGGCTACCCGCTTTTGACAATTCAAGAAGTGAGCGATGCCACTTCTTCCTATAAAGTGATTACGGAAGCGAAAGAAATAAAAGCGGATAAAAAAGTGAAAGATGCGACATTCCTGTTGCCCAGCTCTGCAAAACCTTATACCGAAGCGCCTGAAGAGATTCAAGAAGCTTTTAGTGGATTTGACGATATGTAACATATAAGTAGTAAGGAAATACAAAAAAGCCGCTCTATGAACTGGAGTGGCTTTTTTGTTAAGATTCAACTTCCCCATCTATTAGGGAATAGTTGCCGAAAAATACAGATTCACTTGTATTTGTGTTTTTTTTATTGCTGTCCGGTAAAACATTTAATAATGTCTTCAAATTTTTGAAAACCAGTTGAATAGAATCAATTTGCAAAATAAAGTCTTGCCATTTCATCTAATGGCATTTCAATACTAAATTATGTTTATTGGAAAAGAATGCCTAAAAAAGCGACATACTTTGCAATGGTTCCAAACTACTACGCCGGTAGGCGTAAAATGTGAATAACCTCGTGCAAGTAAAGTGCGTTTCTATCATATCGCATTTTTAATATTCACCGTGATAGCCGCCAACATCTCTTTGGCCCTGAACAGTAGTACTTTCACATTGGAAATGGAGATGCCCATCTGTTCGGCCACCTCTTCGTAGGACAATTCTTTAAAATAACGCAATTCCACCGCTTCGCGGTATTTGGGGCGCAATTGCTTCACAGCCAAGTGCATCATCTTGATCATCTGCTTCTCGATAATAGTATCCTCGGGAGTGGGTTGCCGGGATGATGCGCTGTATTCTGCCAAGTTGTAATCGCAAGACGATAATTCATCATCAATGCAATTGGGCGAACAGTTTCTCTTGCGGATATAATCAATGCAATTATTAACGGCTATTCTGAAAAGCCAAGTGGAAAAGGCGAAATCATCAGTGTATCGGTCGAGGTTTTTGAAAGCCTTGCCCAAGGCTTCAATTGTTAAATCTTCAGCATCGTAAGGGTTGTGAACCATCTTTAAAAGCATGTAATAGAGGGGGTCACGGTAATAACGCATCAGTTCGGCGTACGCCTTTTGGTTGCCGTTTTGCAGCGCGTCTTGGACTAAAACATAGTCGCGTTGCGCTTTTTCTGTTAAATGGTGTGTTTTTTGTGTCATTTATGCCGGGAAAACAATGATGCTATACAAATAAATGGGTATATAATAACGTATAAAATATCGAATAATAAAATAAACGGAATCACTTGCCTCTCTTCCAACTTCTTGGCAGCTAATCCAAAGATTAGATATTGTATTCCTGTTTTTAATAAAAAAACGCCCAACGTAAGTGATAAAAATAGGATGCTTCCAATTGAATAGCATAAGGCAAAACCAAATGCCACATAGAATAACAACGAAAAGAGCGAATAGTTGCGCAACAGGAATTTATGCGATTTTTTATAATGTCTACTGGTTAGCTGGTATCTGATTTTTTGATGAAACCAGTTGGCTAACCCCGGTTTGTATCGTGAGATCGTAAACGCTTCCTTGTAGTATTCGATATCACAATTTTCTGAATTGGCGATTTTGTTGATGAAAATATCATCGTCGCCGTAATGGATATGGTTGTGAGATGCAAATCCCTTTCGTTCATAGAACAGCGTTCTTGTGTAAGCCAAATTTTTCCCGATTCCCATGTGTGGCATTTTCGCCAACGCATACGAAAAATAACTGATAGCCACTTGCAAATTGTCGAAATGGCTGAAAAGATTCATGAAACTGCTTCGCTTCTCTGTGGTGCTATACCCTAGAACGATCGAGGTTTTGTTCTTGAAATGTTTAGCCATATTGATTAGCCAATAGGGCGATGAAGGCGCGCAATCGGCATCGGTGAGCAGCAAAAGCTCGTGCGAGGCGGATTTGATCCCGATTGACAGCGGGAATTTTTTACCTTGGATATTTGTTACTGATGAGGTTAGGTTCACTAATTTCAGATTCGTATACCGCACCATAAAATCCCGTATGACTTGTTCGGTTTCGTCATTGGAATTATCGTTCACTACAACTACTTCATAATTATTGTATTGCTGTTCCAGTAGCAGCGGCAATGTCTTGATCAGGTGGTGCGCTTCGTTGCGGGCGGAGATAACAATAGAGACTGGTAAGAGGTCTACATTTTTGATTTTTACAGCCTTGTGAAAAGAAAATTTAGCAAAAATCAAAAGATGGTAGAGAAGGATTACTAAAGTTATTAATCCGAAAAGTATGAGGAGGAATAGTTGGCTATTCATAGAAATCCACTCAATCATTGCTTGACAATTTAAAGAACAAAAGTAAGGGTAAATTTAGAATAAACGCTTTGCTATATGTTAAAATTACTAACAATATAGGGTGTATTAATCAACATTGCATATCATAGGATATGCGTGTCGGTAGAACAAGTTCGAAATAAAAATCAGGGCGGATATGTTTTTGCGGTAAATCCTGTATTTTTGCCGAAAATTACAGGCAATATGGATTTTACTATTAGCGCTACGGATACAAAGAGCTCGGCGAGGGCAGGGGAGATAAAAACGGATCACGGGGTTATTGAAACCCCGATTTTTATGCCGGTCGGGACATTAGGCGGTGTGAAGGCCGTACACACACGCAGTATCGAAGAGGATGTTAAGGCACAGATTATCTTAGGAAACACATACCATCTGTACTTGCGCCCCGGTATTGAAGTACTGGAAGCGGCTGGCGGGCTGCATAAATTCAACGGCTGGCACAAGCCTATCCTTACTGACAGTGGTGGTTTTCAAGTTTTTTCATTGAGCCATAGACGAAAAATAAAACCCGACGAAGGCGTCTGGTTTCAATCGCATATCGATGGTTCCCGACATCTTTTCAGCCCTGAAAAGGTAATGGATATCCAGCGCTCAATCGGCGCCGACATTATCATGGCGTTTGACGAGTGCGCTCCTTATCCTTGCGAATATGCTTATGCCAAAAATTCGATGAAGATAACGCATAACTGGTTAGAAAGATGTTGTAAACGCTTTGACGAGACTGACGGGAAATATGGGTATTCGCAAACACTTTTTCCAATCGTGCAAGGTAGTGTGTATAAGGATTTACGGAAAGAATCGGCAGAATTTGTCGCTTCGATGAATCGGGAAGGCAATGCTATCGGTGGTGTTTCCGTAGGCGAACCCACAGAGCTGATGTATGAGATGACCGACATCTGTTGCCGGATACTCCCCAAAGACAAACCGCGGTATCTGATGGGCGTGGGCACGCCCGCCAACATCATTGAGTGCATTGCGATGGGCGTGGATATGTTCGACTGCGTGATGCCTACCCGCAACGGTCGCAATGGTATGATTTTCACGTGGCAAGGCATGTTGAACATGCGGAATGAGAAGTGGAAATTTGATTTTACCCCTATCGATGAAAATAGCGATCTATTTGCCGACCGCCAATACAGCAAAGCCTTTCTGCGCCATCTTTACACCTCCGGAGAGATGCTCGGTCCGATGATTGGGAGCCTCCACAACCTTCATTTTTATTTGGATTTAGTGAAAACCGCACGCCAAAAAATCACGGAAGGTACATTTGCAGCATGGAAAGACGAGATTTTGCCGGTTATTTCTCGGAAATTGTGATAAATAATATAGCAGCTCAAGTGTGCTGCTGTTAGTCGCCTATTTGCAACTAATTTCATTAACCATTTCATGTTTATGTACTCCTTCGCCCATTCAATAAGTTTGTTTGGTTCGATATATGTTACTCGTCTATGTTACAAAAAAAGGACTCTATTCCTAAGAATAGAATCCCTTTTTCAGAATTGGTTCGGATACTATATTAGTACATCCCCGGCATTCCACCCGGCATTCCGCCCATTGGGGCCGCCGGAGTTTCTTCTTTGATCTCAGCCAATACGCACTCGGTGGTGAGGAGCATGCCGGCGATAGAAGCAGCATTTTCCAACGCTACGCGGGAAACTTTTGTGGGGTCGATCACGCCGGAGGCGATCATGTCTTCGTAAACATCTGTACGAGCGTTATATCCGTAGTTGCCACTCTCTTTGCGAACAGCATTAACTACTACGGAACCTTCTTTGCCGGAATTGGTGACGATTTGGCGGAGAGGTTCTTCCAAAGCCCTGCAGATGATGTTGATACCGATTTGTTGATCTTCATTTTCGCCTTTCAGGTTGGTCAATGAATCGATGGCTCTAATATAAGCCACGCCACCACCGGGGATGATTCCCTCTTCTATGGCTGCGCGGGTTGCGTGTAGGGCATCCTCGAAGCGGTCTTTTTTCTCTTTCATTTCCACTTCGGAAGCAGCTCCCACGAAAATCACAGCTACGCCGCCGGCCAATTTGGCCAAACGTTCGTGCAGTTTTTCTTTATCGTAATCGGATGTGCTTTTCTCAATCTGGCTTTTAATTTGAGCGATCCGTGCTTCGATGTTAGCTTTCTCGCCAGCCCCGCTCACGATGGTTGTATTTTCTTTGTCAACCGTGATTTTTTGCGCGCCGCCGAGCATTTCGAGGGATGCGTCTTCCAGTTTGTAGCCCTTCTCTTCAGAGATCACTACGCCGCCGGTCAGAATTGCGATATCTTCCAACATCTCTTTGCGTCTGTCGCCAAATCCCGGTGCTTTCACCGCCACGATCTTCAAGCCGCCGCGTAATCTATTAACTACCAAGGTAGCTAACGCTTCGCTTTCCACATCCTCGGCAATTACCAATAACGGACGACCGGTTTGTACTACTTTCTCCAAAATAGGGAGGAACTCTTTCATGTTCCCAATCTTTTTGTCGTAGATTAAGATGTAAGGATTCTCATAAACCACCTCCATCTTCTCGGCATCGGTAACAAAATAAGAAGAGATATATCCGCGGTCAAATTGCATGCCTTCTACCACTTTCACGCTGGTGTCGGTGCTTTTGGCCTCTTCGATTGTGATAACGCCTTCTTTCTTCACTTTCTCCATAGCTTGTGCGATCATTTCACCAACGGACGGGTCATTATTAGCGGAAATGGTTGCCACTTGGCTGATTTTATCATGATTTTCTCCGATTTCGCTAGACATGCCTTTCAACTGTTCAATCACTCGTTGCACGGCTAAATCGATCCCTCTTTTGAGATCCATCGGATTTGCGCCGGCGGTAACGTTTTTAAGCCCGGTGTTAAAGATTGCTTGTGCTAAAACGGTTGCAGTTGTAGTGCCGTCGCCCGCTTGGTCGTTGGTTTTGGAAGCAACTTCTTTAACCATTTGCGCACCCATGTTCTCAACGGCGTTGCTCAATTCGATCTCTTTAGCCACTGTCACACCATCTTTAGTGATTTGCTATTACTTATCTTATCGATAATCAATTCTTTCTTCCAGATCAACATCACACTGATGCAAGCCAAGGAGGAGATCAAAATGTTCAATTTATATCACCTTTTCCAAGTTTTTCTACTCATTAGCGTATTTATCCTGCTCATTTTAACAAATCGCTATTTCCAACAAGAGATTGATATTACTATATATGTATATGCCCTCCTGATCTCCTATCTTATTCCGCTGCTCTTCTCTTTCCGCTTCATCTTGAAGAATATCGACAAATTATATTTTGCGGGAATTTGGAGATTGTTCAAGGAGATGTTTCATTTAGGAATTTGGGTGCAATTAGCCAATTTCGCACAGTTGATGAATTACCGACTCAATTACTATCTCATCGAATATTTC
>JAJDJJ010000023.1 GCA_030267125.1 Bacteroidales bacterium OttesenSCG-928-B11 | reverse complement strand
TGCCGGTCTATTTCACATTAACCGACCAGCAGGTTGATGCTGTAATCAATGCCGTGAATCAAGCAACAAAACATGTCAAATCCAGAACCCCATAACGTATGAAAAAGATATTGCCTGTTTTGGTATTGGTTCTCTTTTCTGTAAATCTTTTCGCTCAAGAGATCCAATATACTGTTCTGTCATCAGATAACCAAAGTGTTGTCATTCAAGTCGATTTTCCGGATTTGGAGAAAAACGAGATTTTGATTGATGGCGAATCGCATTTTAAACTCGGGATGGATGGGGCATACCACTTGTTGGAGGCCGGTGCGCCGGAGGTGCTGATGACGGCGCAATCCATTGTGATACCGGAAGGTGCAAACCCTACGGTGGAAATTCTCTTTGAAAGATTTGTTCAAAAAGATACATTCAACCTCGTGCCCTCCAAAGGAAAACTATATCGAAATGTAGATCCGTCAACCGTTCCATACGTGAAGAGTGATATTTATGACACCAATGTTTTTTACCCGCAGCAGATTTGCCGGTTAGGTGAAAATTACCAACTCCGCGACCTGCACGGCGTGGCGATAACGGTTTATCCCACAACCTATAATCCGGTAGAAAAGATATTGAGGGAGTATACGCAGATTGTTGTTAAAATCAACTATAATACCACGAAAACGAATCAAAAACAACCAAAAGTAACCAAAGAGTTTAAACAAATCTATAAAGATCATTTTATAAATTATGAATCCAAAAAATACGATGTAGTTGAAGAAGACGGTGTGATGTTGATTGTGGCGCCGACGGTTTTTTTCGCCACCCTGCAGCCGTTGGTGGACTGGAAAATCAAATCGGGAATCCCAACGGAAATTGTCTCTATAGAACATATTGGAAACACGCAAACGGCCTTGTTGGAATTTTTGAAGGAATATTACAACAACAATAACTTAACTTATGTCTTGTTGGTCGGTGATTCTCGTCAGGTTCCCTCGTATAGGCTTGGCGGAGAGAGTAATGATAATGTATATGCGGAGGTTGCCGGTTCGGATCGTTATCCCGATTATTTCCTGGGGCGATTTTCCGCGGAAAATACGGTGGATTTGGAGATACAAGTGAGGAAAACCATGATGTATGAGTCGGCACCGGCGGAGGTTTCCCACTTTCCCGTTTATGCGGGTATCGCATCAAGGGAAGGGCCGGGGGATAATAGGGAGTATGATTATCAGCATATTAGAAAAATAGGGAATAAATTGGCCGCCTATACTTACACTTCGGGCTATGAGTTTTTCGAGGGAAGTCAGGGTGGCTTGGATGCTTCCGGAACCCCGCAGGCACAGGATGTTTCCGATGCTATAAACCAAGGGGTTGGCATTATCAATTATTGCGGGCATGGTGATTGGAATATGTTTGTCACGAGCTACTTTATGAACCAGCATGTGGAGGCGCTGCGGAATTACAATAAGCTGCCGTTTATTATCTCAACGGCTTGTTCCAATGGGGATTATTACGACCAAACCTGTTTTGCGGAGAAGTGGTTACGGGCGCAGCAAGACGGTAAACCCACGGGTGCGGTGGCAACGTTGATGTCTTCGATCGTGCAAGCGTGGTCGCCCCCGATGGCGGGGCAAGACGAGATGGCCGACCTGATTACGGAAAACATGTCCGGACATGTCAAAAGGACCTTCGGCGGGATTGTTTTTAATGGATTATGCAAGATATTGGATGTTTATAATGACTATTCAACTACCCGAACTTGGCTTATCTTTGGCGATCCATCATTACATATCAGGACGGCGGTACCGCAAACGCTCGCAATTGATCATGTGGATACAATCTGCCGAAACTATCCTAACTATTTGACTTTGACTTCATCTGTTGAAGATGTGGATGTTACGCTTTCGGCCAATGGGAAGATCTTAAAGCAAGCATTCATCGCAAATGCTCCATTAAGCATAGCTGTCAGTGATTTGGATCAATACGATACGATTTATGTGGTTGGCACGAAATACAACCATACTCCTTACATGGGGATACTTCGGGGGGTGACGTGCTCTTCGCCGCCACCGGATCCGACGGAATATAAAGTGGAATCCGGAATCCTTTATCCGAATCCCGCAATAGACTATATTTCCATAAGTGAAAAAGATTTTCCCGATGGAAAAGATGTGAGTTGCTATATTTTCGATATGAACGGAAAACAAATTCTGCATATCTTAAAAAATAAAGGAGATAATAAAATAGACATTCAGAAGTTTACATCAGGTAGCTATGTGTTGAAAATGATGGCGGACGGGAAGGAGATTCAGACATATAAGTTTGTAGTGATCTAAGGGTAGGGGAGTTTGGAAGCATGAATGGCTGAAAGGGAAGTATGCAATTATGTATGGGTGCGCGGTTGTGTGTCCTCTGAAATTTAAAAACAATATGATGGAAAAAGATAGACCTTTAATTTTGGTTACGAATGACGATGGTTTTGAGGCGGCGGGTATTTGGGCGTTAGTGGAAGCGGTGCTGCCTCACGGTGAGGTAGTGATTATCACGCCAGACGGACCGCGCTCGGCCATGGGCCATGCCATTACGATGAATGTGCCTTTGCGGATCCGCGAGTTTGAATCGCCTAACGGCATAAAATACTACAGAACAAATGGAACACCCAGCGATTGTGTAAAGTTGGGACAACGCGTGGTGTTGCGCGACCGTAAAATAGACTTGGTGGTTTCGGGCATAAACCACGGTTCCAACTCGTCTGCCAGCCTGCTCTATTCGGGCACAATGGCCGCGGCTATCGAAGCCAGCTTTGAGGGAATTCCGGCAATAGGATTCTCGTTGTTGGATTATAGTGAAAAAGCAGACTTTACCGCTGCGAAGATCATTGCCGACTATGTGGTGAAAAAAGCGTTAGCTCACCCTTTCCCGGAACATATATGCTTGAATGTCAATATACCCAAATCTCCGATTGAGGGAATTAATGGGATCAAGATCACGAAGCAAGCGCACGGTTATTGGCACGAGGATATGGTGGAACGGGAAGACGCATTCGGAAGGCCGTATTATTGGCTGACCGGTCACTTGGTGACGAAGGATTGTGATGAAAACGCCTGCCAGTGCGCATTGGATAACCATTATGTGTCCATTCAACCCGTGCAGTTCGACATGACGGCATATAAACATATCAATGACTTTAAATATTTGGAACAATGGAAGATAACAAAAGAATAGAAAATGCGGAAGAGACAACACAATCGTTGAAAGGCGGCAGTTCGTTCCGTGAGAAATTACGCCGCGACAACAGTTGGATCGGCCTGCTGATCGGTTTGGGGTGCCCCGCCGTTATTTTCGGCATACTCTCCGGCCTCTTGGCGATCATAGAAAACTACACGGGGAAAATTGATGTTATCAATATTCAGAAAATCATACTGTTAAGCATTATTCCGAATCTCTTTATTTTGCGTTATACTTTAGTGAAATTGAAACACGATTTGACGGGACGAGGCATTATGGGCGCCACGCTTGTCATCGCCTTCATCTTTATTATTTTGGAATTTTGGGCGTAGATTTTCGTTACGAAAAAACATGTAAATTCGCACCATGAAAAAATTGACCGATATTTTTTTCAGTAGACTGAAAATCAATATATTATATATTTTTATTTTTACTATTTGTTGCAATGTGGATCTTTTTTCTTCCACGAATAGCAACATTGCAATTCCTGATATCCATTTTTTTACGCCTGAAGATACGGTGAAAAACGATGACGGAACAAAGAAAAAGAAAGAAAAATTGGAAAACAGGGAGAAATCAAACAAGAAAAAAGTCACCTTTGAAACATTCGAGAAGAATTACAACAGGGCGATGAAATTTTACAAGAACCAGCAATATCTTTCTGCCGCACGTCTTTTCGAAGAACTATATCCGCTCTCGATAGGAACACCTTACGGAGACACAATCCTTTTCACATTTGCCAACTGCTATTATTTGAATAAAAATTACGAATTGGCGGCTTTTCATTTCAAAGATTACGCGCGTCGCTATTCTGGAACACCGAAAGGAGAAGAGGCTTATTTCCTGTGCGTTAAGTCTGTTTATAATGTTTCTCCCATTTATTCGTTAGATCAATTTGAGACGAAATATGCTATCGAGGAGATAGGTTATTTCATACAACAATATCCGACCAGTACTTATATGGACGAGTGCAACACTATGTTGGATCAATTGAGAGAAAAGCTGGCGCGGAAAGACTATGAGGTGGCAAAATTATATTATTATACGGGTAATTATCAGGCCGTTCAGATTTCTATACGAAATTTCATGAAGGATTTTTCCTTTTCGGATTTGGCTCCGGATGCCTGTTATTTGTTGGTGCAGAGTAATTTCGATTATGCAAAAAAGAGTGTGGATTCAAAGCAAATGGAGCGTTACCTGCAGTGCTTAGACGCTTTTGAAACGTTGAAGGCGAACCATCCGGTCTCGCCGCTTGTTGAGCAAGCCGCCAAAATTGTTGCCGAGGCTGAAAAGAATATGGAGAAAATAAACGCTAAAAACAAAAGATAAAAAAAGAATGAAAAGTACAGATTACAAAAAAATGAAGATCGACCCGTTGGCTATCACGAGAAATCCTAGTGATTTTGATAAAGAGACGAACAATATCTACCAGTCGGTGGCAGTGATGTCGAAACGTTCGAATCAAATATCCATTGAATTGAAAGACGAGTTTATGGAAAGATCACAAGAATTTGCGCAAGTTGCCGACAATTTGGAAGAGGTTTTCGAAAACCGCGAACAGATTGAATTAGCGAAATATTTCGAGCAACTACCGAAACCCACAGTTCTGGCTATTAACGAATTTGAAACCGGAGAGATCTATTTCCGCGAACCGGATAGCACTGAAATTGTAAATGTCAATAAAAAATCATAACCCCAAAATCCTCATCGGGATCACCGGTGGGATTGCAGCTTACAAGTCTTTGACACTTATCCGGTTGTTAGTCAAGGCCGGTTGTGAAGTGAAGGTTGTGGCCACGCAAAACGCATTGCAATTCGTCACTCCCTTAACTGTTGAGACAATCTCTCAAAATAAACTCTATTGCGACACCTTTGCACCAACCGAGAAATTCGATGTTGGGCATGTTGCATTGGCTGAGTGGGCTGATTGCATGATTGTCGCACCCTGTTCTGCCAATATGGTCGGGAAGTTGGCGCACGGCATTGCCGATGATGCGCTTTCCACCTTGTTGCTTGCGTTCAATAAAATATTGTTCGTCGCCCCTGCCATGAATACTAATATGTATGAACATCCCGCCGTGCAAGATAATCTTCGCATTTTGAAACAACGGGGGGTGCGGCTCATCGAACCCGCTTCCGGATTTTTGGCTTGCGGAACCCAAGGGAAAGGCCGGATGGAAGAACCGGAAATTATCGCCGGAAAAGTGCTGGATGCACTGAATGCTTCTCCCATTTTTTCAGGAAGGAAAGTGTTGGTTACCGCTGGCCCGACTTATGAGCCGATTGATCCCGTGAGATTCATCGGAAATCACTCCTCGGGATTGATGGGCTTCCAATTAGCGGAACAATTTGCCGCTTTGGGAGCGGAGGTCACGCTGATCACTGGCCCCACCCAACTACAACTCCAACTCCAGTACCGTAATATCAACCGTATCGATATTGTAACGGCACGGGAAATGTGTGATTCTGTTTTTGAGCATTTTCCTAATAGTGATATTACTGTGATGGCTGCCGCTGTCGCGGACTATACTCCCGCGACTGTCGCAGACAAGAAGATAAAAAAAACGGAATCACAACTTTCGTTGGAACTTCAAAAAACGACAGATATTTTGGCAGAACTGGGTAAGGTAAAGACGGACACCCAATACCTTGTGGGTTTTGCATTGGAAACAGACCATGAGATAGAAAATGCCAAAAAGAAATTGCAAAATAAAAGATTGGATCTCATCGTTCTTAACTCGTTGAAAAATCCAAAGGCAGGATTTAAAACACCTACTAATCAAATTGTTTTGATTACAAGAGAGGGCAAAATGGTTGAGGGTGAGCTGAAAGGAAAAGAAGAGGTGGCGAAAGATATCATCCATTTTGTAGCACGAGAACTTAATTTGGAATAAATAGGAACCGATGAAAAAAATAATCATACTCACATTTCTCTTTTTATTAACCTTGTCTGTTAGTGCGCAAGATTTTAGATGTCAAGTATCTATCAATACATCGCAAATTTCGGGCTCAAATCGGAATCGTTACGATGCGTTGCGCGAAGCACTCACCACCTTCATAAACGACCAAAAATGGTGCTCCTACAACTTGAGGAACAATGAACGAATCGAGTGCGCGTTACTGTTGAACCTCTCGGATGCCTCTGGCGACGTGATGACGGGCACGATGACCATCCAGTTGCAACGTCCGGTTTACAATGCCAGCTATAAATCCACAGTGCTCAATTTTGTGGATAAGAATATAAAATTCACTTACGAAGAAGGCGCGCCGTTGGAGTATAGCGAGAGTACTAATTTGGGACAACTAACCTCGCTCGTAGCATTTTATCTTAATTTATTTTTGGCGGTTGACTTCGACACGTTTTCCAATAATGGCGGTGCGGAATATTACAGTAAATGCAATAATATCATCAGCTTAAACCAAAATTCATCGGAACCCGGATGGAAATCATTCGAGGGCAATCATAACAACCGCTACTGGCTTATAGAGAATTTCACCAACGGGCAATACAGCAAAATTCACGATTTTCTGTACACGTATCATCGGTTAGGACTGGATGTCATGGCTGAATCACCGGATGCGGGACGCTCGGTTATTGCGGAAAGTCTACGCACCTTACAGCAGGTAAATGCCCAGCGTTCAGGATTATACATGATTCAAGTAATTGTGCAATCCAAAGCCGATGAGATCATCAATATTTTTAAACAAGGGCTTCCCGGAGAAAAGACACAAGTGGTTAACATCTTAAAGCAGCTTGACCCTGCGAATTCGTCGAAGTATGATGCCATAAACGCTTCTAAATAAAATGTTATCTTCCATCCATATTGAGAATTACGCACTCATCCGTTCGTTGGATATTCATTTTGACAAAGGATTCACAGTCATAACCGGCGAAACGGGCGCGGGGAAGTCGATCCTGCTGGGCGCACTCTCGCTGATTACCGGTAACCGTGCCGATTCGTCCGTCTTGTTAGATAAAACTAAAAAGTGCTTTGTAGAAGCAGATTTCGATATTAGAGAGATGGAGATCCGTTCTTTTTTCGATACTCATAATCTTGATTATTCAGATAATACGATTTTACGAAGGGAAATCAACAGCGCCGGAAAATCACGCGCTTTTATTAACGACACACCTGTTACATTGCAGGTGCTCAAAGAGTTGGCTAATCTGCTGGTGGATGTGCATTCTCAGCACCAACACTTGCTCATCAGTAACCCGCTTTTTAGACTTCAGATTGTTGATGATTACGCTGATAATAAATCCGCATTGCTTCATTATCAACAGCTATATTATCGGCATGAAACCGCAACGAAAGAGTTGCATCAACTTCAAAAACAACAACAAGAGGTGGAAGAGCGTAAGGACTACCTCTCTTTTTTGGCAAAAGAGCTGGATGATGCGGATTTGCAACCTGCTGAGGACGGTGAGTTGGAAGAGAAAATAACCATGCTTTCCCATGCCGAAACAATAAAGAGCACGCTTTATGCAAATAATCAACTGCTTTCAGAACAAGACCCTAACATAACTGCCATGCTCACTAATGTGAAACGGGATTGTGAAAGCCTGAGTTCATACTCTGCCGCTATCGCGGAAATAACCCAACGGTTAGAGCTGCTTTTGATAGAAATAAAGGATATATCCTACTCATTGTCGAGCATAGAGAGGCAAGTGGAGGTTGATCCTGGCCAATTGGATCTCCTGCAACAGCGTTTGGATCTGTTGTATACGCTACTCCGCAAACACCATGTTGCCGATTTGGCCGAGTTGATTGAAAAGAAAAAGGATATCGATGCGCAATTGACCTCCATGGAGAATAATAGCGAAAAGATCAAGATTTTGGAAAAACAACGAATGCTTTTGAACGATGCTTTAGTTGAAGCAGCAAATAGACTGACGGAAAGGAGATTGGGAGTCGCGCCGCAGTTGCAACAGGATATCTTGCATAAATTGCAATTGTTGGGAATGAAAGACGCTCATTTTCATGTGGATATTGAAAGTCACAGCCACCATACCGAAATGGGGAGTGATAAAGTCGGGTTTTATTTCTCAGCAAACCGGGGCGTTGCCACGGAGGAGATAAGCAAGATTGCCTCGGGAGGAGAGTTGTCCCGCATGATGCTGGCAATCAAGTCTGTGATTACGGAAAATGCCTTGCTGCCAACGGTTGTTTTCGATGAGATTGACACCGGGATCTCAGGCGAAATCGCCGGGAAAGCCGCCAAATTAATGACTGAGTTGTCGCAGAACCACCAGTTGATTGTTATCACACATCTTCCTCAAATTGCGGCGAAAGGAACGTTGCACTATCATGTTTATAAAGAGACACTTGATAACCAAACCTTCACAAAGATACGCCAATTGACAACGGATGAACGCGTTGATGAACTGGCAAAGATGATGAGTGACGAAACAATTACACCGGCGGCTCGGGAAACCGCTAAAATGTTAATGGGTATTTCTTAAATAGTATAATGATGAAAATCAAAGGTATAATCCTGATTCTTGTGCTGCTCTTTACCTTAAACGGTGTTGATGCGCAGCAAGGTAAAAAACAGCAACATGCGAAATTTGTCTATGCTACTTCCATCGGCTTCTCTTCGGGGATTGGAACATTGCAGTACGAAACTCACCATCTGAAAAACGAGTTGCCTTTTTTTAAAATACAGCAATTGTTGGCGTATCAGTTTAATAATTATGTGACTGCGGGTTTAGGAGGCGGGATTGATATTTGGCAAAAAACAGCGTTTATTCCGCTTTATGGTTCTTTACATGTGAATTTCATTGACCGGCGGCTTGTTCCGTTTTGGTTTATGAATGCAGGTTATGCCTTCAAATGGTATGGCTCGCAACTCCCAGATCCCACCTATCGCGTGATCCACGGTGCAACAACCGGGCTTCATGGCGAAACCGGACTTGGATTGAAAATCAATATGAATGAGAAAATGGCATTCATGTTTTCTGTTAATTATACCGTGCAGCAAAGCACAATTAAATACTCTACAAATGGTACCGATGACACCTTTTCTAGACTATATACGAATGCTAGCAAGGATTTGTTTTATCATTTTTTGGGTGTGAAGGTGGGAATACTTTATTGATGGAAAAGTTTCTCGTTTTATCCCTATTTTCGCGTTGTTTTGGAATTGAACATTCCCCTTTGTATAATGTTGTAAAATTCGCTTATAAGTAAAAGAAATGAATGATTTTAGTGTTTGGGAGATTTTAATGCTGCTCTGTTTTGCATGCAGCTGGCCGGTGTCAATCATTAAAACCTTGCGTACCAAAATGGTGCTTGGTAAAAGTCCTCTTTTTATGTCTATTATCTTGTTGGGCTATGTGTGTGGAATCATACATAAAATAACCAACAATTATGACATTGTAACCTCTCTTTATATTTTTAATTTCTTGATCGTCTTGTGTGATTTACTGCTTTATTTTTATTATATCAAACGCAACAAGGCGGAGTTGTTACTTCGGCAATCAAATAATTTAAAATAACTTAGCTTTGGAATTTGTAATTATTTTTCTACTATTCTTGCTCAATGGCTTTTTCTCCATGAGTGAAATGGCATTGGTGACCTCGAAATCCTCCCGACTTGAAATGATGAAGTTGGAGAAAAAGAAAGGTGCTGCCACTGCGGTGAAGATGCAGGCGGATTCGGGGCAATTTCTCTCCGCCATTCAAGTGGGGATCACCCTGATTAGTTTTGTTACCGGTTTTTATGGCGGGAGCAGCGTGTCGCACTATATCACCCCATTATTTGTTAAAATGGGGCTTTCCCCGACAGCAAGCGCCAATATCGCCATTGTTTTGGCTATTATTGTGATTACCTTCTTGGCCATTGTGATTGGAGAGTTGGTGCCGAAAACCATTGCGCTCTCTAAGCCGGAAAAAATAGCGGTGAGAGTTGCCCCCATAATATTTGTTATGGGTAAGATCTTCTATCCCGTGGTGAAGCTACTCTCCGTGACCACGAATTTCTTTAATAAATTGCTGGGCGTCTCTACAGGAAATGACCACATCACAGAAACCGAATTGAAACATATAATCAAAGATGCCTCAAAAATTGGGGTTATCGAAGAAGAACAGAATCAAATACATGAAAATCTGTTCTATTATTCGGATAAGAAGGCAAAACACATCATGACACATCGTTCCGAGTTGGAGTGGATAGATATTAACCTCCCGGAAGAGCAGTTCATCCAGCAATTATTGTCGTTTGCAAGTAGTAAAATATTGGTCTGCGATAAAAATCTGGATGATTTTGTGGGCGTATTGCGGGTGAGAAATTATTTAGCCGAGAAGTGTAGAAATCATAAACTGGATTTGAAATCCTTATTAGATTCACCAGTTGTTTTTCCGGAAAGCGCTGAAGCTCATGAAATTTTAAAAGAGTTTAAAAAGAAACAGTTCTATTTTGGTGTGGTGTTAGATGAGTTTGGTTCCGTAGAAGGTGTGGTGACGTTACACGACATCACGGAAAGTATTTTCGGTGAAATTCCTGAAGAAGAAGATATTGTGGAACCCGATTTCTGGGTGCGGGAGGATAAATCGGTGTTAGTGAACGGCGATGCTCCCATCGAAATCCTGCTGCAAGTGATTGATGGTTTTGAAATTGACTTCGAGGAGATTGATTATTCAACCGTGGCCGGTTTTGTCTTAGAAAATATTGAGAAAATCCCTGAGATAGGTGATGTTTTCGACTATTTGGATTATAAGATTGAAATTGTTGATGTGGATCATAATAGAATAGATAAGATTCTGATGACACGGATGAACCAATAAATCCGGTTTTCCTTGCGAATAATCCGCCCCCCATTATTTATATTAAAACTTTAAAGAAATAGACGTTGGAGAAATCTAAAATGTTATTTTTGCTATCGTATTTAAAATCTAATCCGTATGCAAAAAATCACAACATTTCTCTTCGTTTTTTTGACTCTTTTATCAGTAAATGTGCTTATCGCACAAAAAGAGTATAAATATGAAACCGTACCCAATGATCCGATGAATGTGCGGATCTACACGCTGGACAACGGTTTGAAGGTTTATTTGACTG
Organism: Bacteroidales bacterium OttesenSCG-928-B11; assembly: GCA_030267125.1. Lineage (GTDB taxonomy): Bacteria > Bacteroidota > Bacteroidia > Bacteroidales > WCHB1-69 > JAGVVH01. Next base: position 19,904 of record JAJDJJ010000023.1, on the reverse strand, counting down.
TTTACCGGGAGGAACCCCGCATACAGTGCTATATTCCCGTTCGCGTGGGAAGCAAAAACGATCCGGCTGAAACCACCGGGTTGGCGCACTATTTCGAGCACATGATGTTCAAGGGGACACCTAACTTCGGGACTGCGGACTGGGAAAAAGAGAAACCGATGATCGATGAAATAGAACGACTTTTTGAACAATACCGTAAAGAAGCCGATGCCGGAAAACGTAAGGCAATCTATCATATTATTGATAGTATATCGTATGAGGCCAGTAAGTTAGCTATTGCCAACGAATACGACAAGCTGATGAAAAGCATCGGGTCTAAAGGGACAAATGCGGGGACTTCCAACGACTATACGGTATATATGGAGAATATCCCCGCCAATCAGTTGGAAAACTGGGCTGTTATCCAAGCCGATCGTTTTAAAAATCCGGTATTGCGGCTTTTCCACACCGAGTTAGAGACGATTTATGAAGAAAAAAACATGTCGCTAACTAATGATGGCAGACGGGCTAATGAGGCCATGTTGGCGGGTTTATTTCCAAATCATCCTTATGGTCAACAAACCACGCTTGGTTCACAGGAGCATCTGCGCAATCCCTCGATGACTAATATAAACAAGTTTTTCAAAGAGTACTATGTGGCTAACAATATGGCCGTTTGCTTGTCGGGCGATTTTGATTTCGATGAAGCAATTGCGCTCATTGATAAATATTTCGGTTCAATTCCATCCGGAAAAGTCCCGCGGTTGAAAGTTGTTCCTGAAAAACCGATCACCTCACCCGTTGTGAAAGAAGTGACAGGATTGGAAGCCGAAAATATGCGTATTGCCTTCAGAATAGACGAGCCGGCTAACTCTAAAGAGATTTATGTTCTTCGCATGATGAGCAATATTTTAGCTAATGGCAAAGCGGGTTTGATAGATTTGAATGTCAACCAGCGTCAAATGACCTACTACTCTTCAGCCTATTCTTACGTACTGGCTGATAATTCGGCTTTTGTAATGTACGGAACCCCTAAAAGCGGGCAAACGTTGGATGAGGTGAAAGAGCTGCTTTTGGCGCAGTTAGAACTGGTGAAGAAGGGGCAGTTTGATGATTGGTTGTTGGAAGCGGCAATCAACAATATGCGGCTAAATGAGATGCGTCAATTAGAGAGCAACTCCTCCCGAGGCCGGATGTTGGCTAATGCTTTCCAAAACAACATCCCGTGGAGCAAAGCGGCAAAATCAATCGATAATTATAGCAAGATAACCAAGAAGGATATTGTGGATTTTGCCAATAAACATTTTAAATCAGATAATTATGTTCTCGTCTATAAGCGCCAAGGTCAACCGACTGACATCGCGAAGATCGACAAGCCGGTGATTACAGAAATCGTCTTAAATCGCGACGCAGAATCTGATTTCTATAAGAAAATACAGCAAAACAAGCCGGAAAATATCGCGCCTGTTTTTGTGGATTTTGAAAAAGAGATCACCTTTGATAATTACAAAGGATGTCCGGTGTATTATGTGAAAAATGAAGAAAACCAGACCTTTACCTTTACGTTGCGCTTTGCGGCTGGCGAGATGAATGATATTAAGCTGCCAATTGCGATGAACTATTTTGATTATCTGGGAACCTCCGCTTATACACCCGAGCAGATCAAGGAGATGTACTATCGTTATGCAGCCACTATTTCCATGCGTTGTAGCGATGATCACTCGCAAATTTCGATTAGTGGATTGGCGGGAAATTTCACCGATGCGTTACATCTTACCATGACCCTTCTCGCCGATGCGCAACCCAATGACGAGGCTCTTGCCAATATGGTGAAAGACATGTTGAAAGGACGCGTCGATGCGAAAAGTAATCAGAATGCCATCCTCGGCGCATTGCAAGCCTATTGCATGTATGGCCCGGAAATGAAACAGTATGTTCTTTCGGAAGACCAATTAAAGCAATTGAAGAGTAATGAGTTGATCGAAATCGTTAAAAGATTACTCCAATATAAACCTGAAATCATCTATTATGGCCCCAGTGATTTGAAAGACATCTTTACCGTATTGGACAAAGAGTATAAACTTCCGAAAACTTTCGCTAAACCAGCTCCTGAAAAGAAATTTGAACTCCAGCCGGTTGCTTCGGAACAAGTCTTCTTCGCCAATTACAAAGCGCCGCAATCCCGCTTGGTGACCTACAGCCGTAGTTTGAAGTTCGACCAAAAATTATTGCCTGTCGCAACACTTTATAACCAATATTTTGGGGGAAGTATGAATGCTATCGTTTTCCAAGAGATGCGCGAAAAGAGGTCGTTAGCGTACAGTGCAAATTCGCGTTTTGTAATACCTTCCGAGAGAGAAGATTACATGTATAATTACTCTTTTATTGCCACGCAAAATGATAAAATTGTGGATGCCTTCACCGCTTTCAATGAACTGTTCAACGATATGCCGCAATCAGAACCCGCCTTTAATCTGGCAAAGGATGCGGCAAAAAATAGCATCGAGACCAATCGGATAAGTAAACGTTCTGTCATCAACACCTATATTCAAAATAAAAGAATGGGTATTGATTACGACTATAGGCGTGATATTTATCAAGCCATATCAACGTTTACCATGCAAGACATCGTGAAATTCAATCAGACCTACATCCAAAAACAGCCCAAGACATACATGATTCTTTCCCACGAAAAGGAAGTCGATTTTGATAAAATGGAAAAACAATTCGGCAAAGTGACGAAGTTGACGTTGGAAGAGATTTTCGGATATTAGTAAGTTGGGACTGCAATGTGAGGGTGTGTTCAAATTGTAAGAACAACAGAAAGATAAATAAAGAAAAACTCAGTGAAAAAGTGATTTATGCTAGTATAATACTTTGTTTTTTGCAAGTTCTTGTATATAAACGGCAGAAGATTATCGCGTTAAGGCGAACAAGGAAATGCGGAACGCAACAAAATAGGCTCTTGTTATTATAGGGATAATGATGTGGAGCAGGATTATGAACAAGCGGTGCATTGGTGTCGCCAAGCCGCAGGACAAGGTGATGCGAAAGCACAAAATAAGTTAGATGAATTTTTTTGAAATCAAATAAATATATGAATATACGTATGAAAATATCTAAAGCATTTTTTTTGACAGTAATACTATTTGCTGTAAATGTAACTCTGTTTTCACAAACAGCGGAAGAGTGGAAAAAACTTGGTAATGCGGAGTTAGACAGTGCTAATTACGACAAGGCCATTGAGTGTTATCAAAAGGCGTTAGAGGTGGATAGCACATACCTTGATGCTTACTATAATTTGGGGCTAGCATTTGCTGGTCGTAAGGAGTATGAAAAATCGATAGATTTTTTGCGCAAAGCCATAACCATTAAAGATACGGAGGCAGATATTTATTTTTTACTTGGAAGTGTTTATGCGGAACAAAAAGAGTATGATGAAGCGATTGAAATGTTTAAAAAAGGCATAGCTTTAGAGCCTCACTCTCCGGAGGTGTATAGCCATTTGGGTTTCCTGTATCAAGAAAAAGGAAGTTATGTTTATGCCATGTTGTATTTCAAGAAAGCGGCACAATTGGGTGATACATTGGCGCGGCAATATTTTACTGAAAATGAAATCTCATGGGAAGATCATTTTGTAGAACCAGATTACAAACAGATACAAAGGGATATTAAAAACAAGCAGTCAAATTTTTATTACGCTAAACTTTGGGAAAGATATCGGCAAGGCGACACTACGATGACACTCGGAGAAAAAAGGCATTTATACTATGGATATGTTTTCCATAAAAATTATGCGCCGTATGGAAGTGCGCATAATTCAAAACAAGTTAATGCCATATTAGACAAGGAAAACCCAACACAAAAAGAGTGGAAACAATTAGTGTCGTTGCTGGATGCTTCATTGGCCGTGGAACCGTTTAATTTCAGGTATCTTTATTATCAAAGTATTGCATATAAATATTTGGATAACATGCTTGAATCCCAAAAAAATATGCAAAAAATAGAAAGTATTATTGATGCTCTGCTTTCAACAGGCGATGGATTGACAAAGGAAACAGCCATACATGTTATTGCGGTGTCGAGTGAATATGACTACCTGTTTATGAATAACTTATCAATGAAGAGCCAGGCCTTGGTGAACGGTGGTTTCGATGTGTTATATTTGCAGCCGAATGAAGACGGTTTGGAGGAGATGTGGTTTGATGTAAGCCAATCGCTGAATTATTTGAATAGCTCAAAATAAGTTTGCCGATTAACACTTGACATCAATTCGATGGTATTTGTATTTATTGTTGCACATCTTTCTCGCAAATCTTTGGGGTTGTATTATTAGAATTAATTTCGTAGTTTTGCAATCCTTAAAAAATACTAGATGGATAAAAGGTGGATATTGAAAGAACAACCTGCGGCAGCCGATGTTGAGGCTTTAAGTCAGCAGTTAGCCATTGTGCCACCTTTAGCTTCATTGTTGCTGAGCAGAGGGATTGATAATAAAGATGATGCCATCGAGTTTTTTACCCCCGACATCAATAAATTACACGACCCATTTCTGATGCGCGATATGGATAAGGCGGTGGATCGTTTGTCGCAAGCTATTATCAACAATGAAAAAATATTGATTTATGGCGACTATGATGTAGATGGGACTTCCGCTGTGGCACTCATGTACTCTTTTTTGAGCGAGATTATCGGCCCGGAGTATAAGAAATACATTGAATATTACATTCCCGATAGATACTCGGAAGGGTATGGGATTTCCGACAAAGGCATCGACTATTGCCGAAATAATAACTTTAAATTGCTGATCTCGTTGGATTGCGGCATTAAAGCGAACGATAAGATTGATATCGCCAATACTTACGGTATTGACGTTATCATTTGCGATCACCATCTTCAAGGCGATACCCTGCCTAATGCTGTTGCTATTTTGGATCCGAAATGTTCCGAGTGTAGCTATCCGTACAAAGAACTTTCGGGTTGCGGTGTGGGATTCAAATTGATGCAAGGCTATTGCAAAAAATTTGATCTTCCAGATCAGATTTGGCTCTCAAAATTGGACTTAGTGGCAATTAGTATCGCTTCCGACATTGTAGAGATTACCGGAGAAAATAGGATACTAGCCTATTTCGGCTTGATTATCATCAATCGTTTTCCTAGAGTCGGTATAAAATCCATTATTGAACAATCCGGTATAAAAATCCAATACCCGCCTAGAGAGGAAACAATCTTCACGCGGGTGATTTCAATTTCCGACCTCGTTTTTTACGTGGGACCTCGAATCAATGCGGCGGGAAGAATCAAGACAGGATGTGAATCCGTGCGTTTGTTGGTGTGCGAGGATGAAGATAAATCGGTGGATATTGGCAAAAATATTAATACCCATAATGATGCGCGGAGGGAACTGGACAAAAAGGCAACCATGGAAGCGCTAGAGATGGTGCTCAATTCCGAAAATAATAAACACCGGAAAAGCATTGTACTCTATAACCCTACTTGGAACAAAGGTATCATTGGAATTGTCGCATCTCGATTGGTGGAAGAGTTTTACAAACCCACGATCATCTTGACAAAATCTCCGGACGGTTTGGTGACCGGTTCAGCGCGTTCGGTAAAAGAGTTCGATATTTATAATGGGATAGATGCTTGTTCCGATATATTGGAACATTTTGGCGGACATAAATTTGCCGCCGGTCTTTCATTGCGGGAAGAACATTTGGAGGAATTTAGCGACCGTTTCGAACATTTTGTGCAGGAAAATCTTAGCGAGGATGCTTTTGTGCCGGAAATCGAAGTGGATATGGATATTGAACTTTCGGAAATCAACAATGTTTTCATGGCTGATTTGAAAAAATTTGCACCATTTGGTCCAGGGAATATGGTGCCCGTTTTCAGAAGCAAAAATGTGGTGGAAGAAGGATTGGGTAAAATCGTTGGTGAAAAGCATTTGAAAATGAGAATGCTATATAGTGATAAACCGGTGCAGCCCATCGATGCCATCGCCTTCAATGCTAAAGAACATATCACCGACATGGCCAAACGGAAATATAAAAACGACCGAAAATTCTTGGATTATTTAGGGATAGATTCCGTTGACCAGATTGATCTGAGAATCCATTTTAGCAAAATTGCCGCCATCAATGATTTCGATATTTTATATCATGTGGAAGAAAATAGCTGGAATAATGTAGTCTCATTACAATTGAATATCAAAGATATTCGATTTAGCGACAAATCATCTTTATACAAAACTTCCGAGTTCTGAAATATCTTTTTCTTCTTTTTTTGGATAAAATTGCATTATGTTGATGACGGGAAGTTGTATTCCCCAAAAATGGAAAATCGCAACGATTACAAACTGATCAGAAAGGCCTCATCGGGCGGCAGTGTCTTCATGGCTAATTCCAAATGTCGAATCCAGCCCTCTTTGTATCTGGTAATGCATCGTCAAAGGCGGCGCTTTCATCTAACTGTATTTCATCTATCGGGGTGAATAGCTTTATCTTCTTTTTCCGCCATTGCGCTTTTCAGAGGATTGGGTTTATTAATTAGTTACTTGATCGAAGCAAAAGGGATGAGAGAACGAAAATACGAAAGAGTAACGAGGCTTTCGTGATGTAGCATGTGAAAAAATAAAACGCTAACACTTTAATTTTGAGATGTTAGCGTTTGTTTTTGTGTCCTCGCGGGGACTCGAACCCCGGACCCATTGATTAAGAGTCAATTGCTCTACCAGCTGAGCTACGAAGACCTCTTTTTGCGGCGGCAAAAGTAGAAAAAAAATACATGCGATAACAAGAATCCGGAAATTTTTAATGCTAAGTGATAATTTGCTGTTCCTCTGTCCCGGACTCGTGTTCCGTGCTCCTTTTTTCCCTATTTTTGCCGGTTAAAAAAAATAGCTGACGGATGAATTTTATAGAACAAATTATTGAAGAAGATTTACAAAGTGGAAAAAATAATTCGAAAGTGCATACTCGTTTTCCTCCGGAACCAAACGGCTACCTGCATATCGGACATGCAAAGGCGATTTGCCTGAATTTCGGATTGGCACAAAAATATAATGGAAAATGCAACTTGCGTTTCGATGATACTAATCCCGTGAAAGAAGATGTGGAGTATGTGGATTCAATCCGTGAAGATATACACTGGCTTGGCTTCAAATGGGCGGGTGAGTTTTTTGCTTCCGATTATTTCGAGCAGCTTTACCATTGGGCAGAAATGCTGATTACAAAGGGATTGGCTTATGTGGATGACTCTACACAAGAGGAGATCAGTACGCAGCGCGGTGTGCCGACCAAACCCGGCATCGAAAGTCAATATCGCAATCGTAGTGTGGAGGAGAATTTAGATCTTTTTCGTAGAATGAGAGCTGGCGAATTTCCTGACGGCGCAAAGGTGCTTCGTGCAAAAATCGACATGGCCTCGCCAAATATGCACATGCGCGATCCTATCATGTATCGTATCTTACATGCTGAACATCATCGTACTGGAAATAAATGGTGTATTTATCCAATGTATGATTATGCCCACGGAGAAAGTGATTCCATTGAAGGTATTACGCACTCAATCTGTACGTTAGAGTTTGAAGTGCATCGACCGTTGTACAATTGGTTTGTGGAAGCGTTGGAAATCCATCACCCACAACAGATTGAATTTGCACGGCTCAATTTGAGCTATACCATTATGAGTAAGCGTAAATTGATGCAATTGGTGCAGGAGAAATATGTGATGGCATGGGATGATCCGCGTATGCCTACTATTTCTGGACTTCGTCGCAGGGGCTATTCTCCTCGTTCTATCCGTAATTTTGCGGAGACGATCGGTGTGGCAAAGCGAGACAATATTATCGATGTTTCCTTGTTGGAATTTTGTGTGCGTGAGGATCTGAATAAGATAGCTCGCCGGACGATGGCCGTACTGGATCCGGTAAAGTTAGTTATAGACAATTATCCTGAAAATCAATACGAAGAGATGGATGCGGTAAACAATCCCGAAGCACCGGAAACTGGGACGCGAAAAATCTCTTTCGGAAAGGAAATTTGGATTGAACGCGCAGATTTTATGGAAAATCCACCCAAAAAATTCTTTCGACTCACCATTGGAGGAGAAGTGCGCTTGAAATATGCTTACATCGTGCGCTGTGAATATGTGGTGAAAGATGAAGATGGTGTTATCCGAGAAATTCATTGCCAATATCTGCCAGAGACGAAGAGTGGGGGAGCGGAAAGCAACCGTAAGGTGAAAGCCACGATCCATTGGTTGCCGGTACACGATGTCCAAAAAGCTGAAATCCGTCTTTTTGATCGTCTTTTTAGTGTCCCAGATCCCGATAATGTGGAAGAAGGACAAACTTTCCTAGATCATATTAACCCTGATTCCATGCAAATTACGGAAGGATTTATTGAATCATCGATGAACTTGGACAATAAAGAACCCTATTATCAGTTTGAACGGACAGGTTATTTTTGTATCGACAAGGATTCCACACCTGAACGTTTGGTGTTTAATAAAACCGTTAGCTTAAAACAATAAACAATATGAACCGCGCATGATAAATATCACCCAAGTCAATGACTGTTTTTCTTCATGCGGGCTACATACAACCTTAAAATAAAGAATATAAACGTATGAAAATTAAAACAGTATTAATTATAGCTATTGCTATTTTAATTTCGTCAAATTCAGTAATTTACACTGGATCAGACAGCTTCGTAAATGAGAATGTGGAAATAAAGAAATTGACAAAAGCCGAATTTGAAAAGTTAGTCTATGATCCGGTAAATGATGGAGAAAAGGCTGCGTATAAAGGCAAAAAACCTTGCATTGTGGATTTTTATGCTGACTGGTGTGGGCCATGTCGTCGCTTAAGTCCGGTGTTGGAGGAGTTAGCCGCAAAGTATGATGGGAAATTGATCATTTATAAAGTAAATGTTGATGCGGAGAAAGAACTGGCAAAACAATATGAAATCCGCGCCATCCCAACGCTGATGCTTTGCCCTTTAAAATCAATGCCTTCAATGTTGCAGGGAGCTCCATCCAAAGAAGAATTGGAAACTTATATCAGCGATGTTCTAAAAGTTAAATAGCATGTCCGAGTTGCATTGCCTAACCGATTATGATGCGAAAGTCTTGATTGCTTTCAATTTAAGTCTTAACGGCGAAAAACAATTCACTGATTTTTTGTTGAACAATGGATTTCCTGAATTGGCGGCACTTTCGGCTGCGATTCACTCTGATACGGCGGCGTTGCAGTGGTTGTTGGACAATGGTTGGCCTGAATTTGCTATTTTAAGTAATGCTATTGACAATGAAGAACATGCGATCGCTTGGTTAGATAAATACGAATGTACTTTTCTATCTACTTTCGCAGCGGCGTGTAGAAAAAGTGACGAAGCGATCAAATGGTTTGCCGATAATGATCTCAAACTGTTCATTATCATTATTCGGAATATACATCAGATTTTACTCCACCAGGCGTGGGATTCCTCCGATGTGCATAAACGGCGGCGGAGTTAATATTAGATTTAGATCACCAGCTTGAAACCGATTCCATGCACGTTGATGATTTGCACGATCGGATCATCTTTAAAGTATTTTCTTAGTTTGGTAATATAAACATCCATACTGCGCGCATTGTAGTAACTGTCGTCACCCCAAATTTTCTTCAGCGCATACTCTCTTTCCAGCACATCGTTTCTTTTCATGATAAGCATGCACAGTAATTCTGTTTCGCGTGTGGTCAATCGGGTTTCTTTGCCATTAAAAGTAAGACTTTGCCGGTTCACATCGAAGAGCGTATTGCCTAATTGGTAGGAACTGGACTCCAGTTTTTCGTTCTCTTGGGAAGTTCTGCGCAGGAGTGCTTGAAGTCGCGCCAGCAATACTTCCATTGAAAAAGGTTTGGTGATATAATCATCGCCACCCAGGTTTAAACCTTCGATCATGTCCTCTTGGAAACTCTTAGCTGTCAAGAAGATAATTGGGATATGACGATCTAATTTGCGAATCTCTTTCGCTAAAGTGAATCCGTCTTTCAATGGCATCATCACATCAACCAAGCAAATGTCGAAATCGTTCGTGCAGAACATATCATAAGCCATTTCGCCGTTGTTGGCGTGTTTCACGGAATAACCTTTCGCCTCTAAATAAGTGGTCAAGACTTTGCCAAGGTTGACGTCGTCTTCAGCTAATAAAATTTTTACGGGTGCATCCATAGTTATGTTTTTTTATTGGGCAAATATACGGTAAAAATTGTTCCTTTATTCAACTCACTTTTCACGTGGATAGAACCTCCATGTAAATGGATTATTTTCTTCACATAATCCAAACCCATGCCGAATCCTTTGTTGTCGTGAACATTGCCGCGTGTCACACGATAGAACTCATTGAAAATCTTTTTGACGTTCTTTTTGGAAATTCCAATTCCGTTATCTTTTATTGATACAACAAACATCTTTCGGTCATTTGTCGTGTTAATTTCGATTTCGGGATCATTCTTGGAATACTTGATCGCATTCTCCACTAAATTGATGATGCAATTTTCGATATGTGTTTTGTCGGCAAAAATATAGGGGTTTTGAGCGTTAAGTTTTGTTAAAATCACACCGTTTTTAGAACTTACTTGCAACGCCACGCTATTTAATACCGATTTGATGATTTGGTGTACATTCACCTTTTCTATATTCAACTTTATTTGGCCTTTATTCAGTTGGGCTAATTGTAGAATATTGGTAACCATGTTTTTAAGACGTTCGTTCTCGTCGTTGATAATGGAAATGTAGGCGTTTCTCGCATCTTGGTCAGCAATAATGGATTCATCGGAAATGGCCTCACATGCTAATGAAATTGTTGCAATAGGTGTTTTGAACTCGTGGGTCATATTGTTAATGAAGTCGTTGCGCACATCGGTGTTTTTTTTCTGTTTCCGAGAGAAAAAAATGGTGAATCCGGAAATAAGCAGGATAATTCCCAGAAACAGTAAGATCATGGCGGCAATGGCATCCATCATTTGAAAGAAAATCCAACGTTCTGTGGGAAAATAGAGTATGAGGTAATGTGGTGCGCTGAAACGATCACTTTTCTTCAATGCGAAAACATATTCGCTCTTCAGAATTTTATCAGGTGATGTTTTTGACGGTGGAATCACAAATTGTGTTGTAAATGGATTGTATAAAGCAAAATCATAATCGTATTTTCCTTTTATTTCACGCAATGATTCTTTAATGATGCGGTTCATAAATTCGGGATTCAAAACACGCAACGTATTGCTATCCATTTCGATGAGGTTGATATCCATCTTGTATCGATTCTTTCTTCCCTCGGCTCGTTTGTCCTCGAATTTACTTGCGTCGAAATTTTTGTCCCACTCCACCGGAAGGTATGGAAATGCTTGCCGGTATGTGGTGTCGAAATAGACCGTGTCGAATCTGGCGGTGGGGGCGTTAAACTCATTCAGAGTGGCGAATTTGGTGATAACCCCCAATGGCATATTGGCCGAGTCCAGTAGAAAACGTTTGGATTCTTGCACTTCCTCTTCTTTTTTTTCAATCAGCGGTTCAGAGACAGTATAGCTTGATAATACGGCTGTATCCCCCTTTAAAATTCGATCGATCTTGCTTACAATCTCTTCTCCGGCAGTTAGGATCGTATTAGAGAAAATATTCTTCTGAACCTTTTCCATATCTGTATATAGCTTGAAAATGGTTACCACCAATAATATCGCTGTAGTCGCCAGCATGAAAAGGAGAGGAAACATTAGTCTTTTCTTCATCTTCGATCAAAAGTTGTGCAAAATTAATATTTTATTCGGTCTTGGCAGCCCACAAAATAGTGTCAACCCCATCGGCAAAATCCATGATCTTTGGCGATTGTGCACATCCTAACGGTGTAATACCATCTAAAGGAAGAGCGTCGCCGACCACGCATTGAATCTCATCGCAGTGCGTTTTGATAAAGTTGTCAACTTTATCAAGATCCGTATAGTATTGATAGTGAATGATTCCGATAGGTGAGGGGAGTGCCGGTCGTGCTACGAATAAGGCAATGCCCGCGTCTATAAATGGAATTTGATTCATCAAGTGCATCGTCTTTTGATAATCAATATTATTCAAATAGTGATGGTGGATGGCTATATCCGGTCCTTTTTCCTTGAAAACGGAGATTAGGTTGTTAAAATCATAATCTTTTGGCACCCAAAGCATGGAAACCGAACGGCAACCTAATCCGAAATAAAGAAAAATATCATTAAATAGACATTCGAGTTTTTCTTGATTTTCATTGCCCGTCAGGATAGCCAGGCTATTTCTGTTTTTACGTAGAATATGGGGGTATTTTCCAAAATAATATTCGAAATAACGGGAACTGTTATTGCTTCCGGTGGCGATTATTTTGTTAAAAGAGGATAACCGTTGTACAAAATCGATCCTTTTTTTGAAAGCGGGCTCTATTTCGATAAGTAACTCCGCAATAGCGGGAAGTAATAAATTGTCCTGCGAAGAGAGTTTTCCGATGTAATTATTGCCACTAACCAATACAGCAAAAAAATCGTGGAATCCCGCTAAAGGAATATTTCCCGCAGAAACGACGGCAATATTTTCCTTTTTCTCAAGATCAATGTCTGTTTGGTTTTCGTAATACTCTTGCAATTTGGCCAACTCATCCGCTGTTAGCATATTTGCAATGGCTATAATGGCATTTAATATATAATCATTTGTGAACCAATGATTTTTAATCTCTTGCTGATCTATAGCTATAGATAAAGCGGGAATATCTTGATGTTGTGAAAATCGTTTCAAAGCTTTTCCAAGTTCTGAAAAAGCGGCGATTCGCATGTCGAAATTAGGAGCCATTCTTTTTGAAGGCAAAATTACAAAATTGGCACGAATAAACAGGAATGTTTTTATTTGCGAAGATAATTTTAAACCGTGAAAATTGTCATTTGTTTTTATATCTTTGCCGCGGATTATAAAACCTAAACATACATTTTAAATAGTTGATTATGAAAACTGTACACAATTTCAACGCAGGTCCTTGCGTGCTCCCAAGAGAAGCTGTTAATGTTGCTATCGAAGCGTTAAAAGATTTTGCCGGAACAGGCATGTCTGTTATCGAAATTTCGCACCGTTCAAAAGAATGGGAAGCGGTGATGAAAGAGACTGAAGATTTATGGAAAGAACTGTTGGAAATTCCTGAAGGATATAGAGTTCTGTTTTTAGGCGGTGGTGCTTCGTTAGAGTTTTTGATGGTTGCCATGAACTTCATGAACAAGAAGGCGGCTTACCTGGAAACCGGTGTTTGGGCGAAAAAAGCCATCAAGGAAGCGAAAGCGTTTGGTGAAACGGTTGTGGTAGCCTCTTCTGCTGACACAACATTCAATTATATCCCCAAAGGATATACAATCCCTGCAGATGCGGATTATTTCCACATTACAACAAATAATACTATATATGGTACTGAAATTAAAGAAGACATGGATTCTCCCGTGCCATTGATCGCAGATATGTCTTCCGATATCATGAGCCGTCCGGTGGATGTTAGCAAATATGCTATGATCTATGGTGGCGCACAAAAGAATGTGGGGCCGGCCGGCGTTACTTTCGTGATCGTGAAAGAGTCTGCGTTAGGAAAAGTGGAACGCTATATCCCAACTATGTTGGATTATAAAACCCACATCGAAAACGACTCTATGTTCAACACCCCTCCGGTATTCTCTATTTTTGTGATGAATGAAACATTGAAATGGGTGAAAAAAATGGGTGGATTGAAAGCGGTAAACAAAATGAACCAAGATAAAGCGGATCTTTTATATGCGGAAATCGACAGAAACAGCATGTTTGTGGGTACCGCTGAAAAAGATAGCCGTTCTATCATGAATGTTTGTTTCGTGATGAGTCCTGAATATAAAGAGAAAGAAGCTGACTTCATGGCGTATGCGAAAGAACGCGGCATGGTAGGTATCAAAGGACACCGCTCGGTTGGTGGATTCAGAGCTTCTATTTACAATGCTTGCCCGAGAGAAAGCGTGGAAGCCCTTGTTAAATGTATGCAGGATTTCGAAAAAGAAAATAAGTAATAGTTGAATAATCGTAGATTTTAAAAAATAAAACTATCATGAAAGTATTAGTTGCAACAGAAAAACCCTTTGCGAAAGCAGCCGTTGACGGCATTCGCGAAATCGTTGAAAAAGCCGGTCATCAGTTGGCTTTATTGGAAAAATATACTGATGTTTCCGAGTTTTATCAAGCTGTGGCTGATGCAGATGCGCTAATCGTGCGTTCAGACAAAGTTACGCAACAAGTGGTTGACGCTGCGAAACAATTGAAGATTGTTGTTCGTGCGGGAGCCGGTTTTGACAATTTGGACTTAGCGGCTTGTACTGCACGCGGTATCGTAGCCATGAATACGCCCGGTCAAAACTCTAATGCTGTGGCTGAATTGGCATTAGGGATGATGGTCTACTTGGCGCGCAACACCTTCAAGCCGGGAACCGGTAGCGAGTTGAAAGGCAAGAAGATCGGTATCCATGCGTATGGTCACGTGGGCAAATTGGTTGCCGGTATCGCTAAAGGATTTAATATGGATGTTTACGCTTTTGATCCTTTCGTACCCGCTGACAAAATGAAAGCAGAAGGTGTGACACCTGTGGGAACCGTTGAAGAGCTTTACAAAACATGCCATTATGTTTCATTGCATATCCCTGCCAATGAGCAAACTAAAAAATCCATCGGTTATGATTTGCTTTCCAAGATGCCGAAAGGTGGTTGCCTGATCAACACGGCCCGCAAAGAGGTGATCAATGAGGAAGAGATGGTGAAAGTGATGGAAGAACGTGAAGATTTGAAATACGGAACCGACATCGCACCGGACAATGCGGAAGTGATGGCTGAGAAATTTGGCAAACGCTTCTTCGCTACTCCGAAAAAAATGGGTGCGGAAACCGCAGAAGCTAACATCAATGCAGGCTTAGCGTCTGCTACGCAAATCGTGAAATTTTTCGCTGACGGAGACACTACTTTCCAAGTAAACAAATAGTGACGACAGATAAGCGATAAGCAAATAGAAAACTGTAATGGTTTTCGTGAAGAATAAGGGAATTGATCAGTTCCCTTATTCTTTTTGTTATCTATAGAAACCTATTTGTCTTCTTCCGAAGCAATAAGTTTTCGGAGGCCATGTTGGAACTGTTGCGCAAAAGCATCCATCTGTGAAAACGGTGTCAAGGAGAGCGATCTTAATTCTAAAGAAAAAGGCTGCCTTTTTGAGACAGCCTCTTCAAATTTTGTGGTCCCTCTTGGGCTCGAACCAAGGACCCCCTGATTATGAGTCAGGTGCTCTAACCAGCTGAGCTAAGGGACCTGCAGCCTTTCGGCAAAGCGGGTGCAAAAATACACCTTTTTTTGGATCAACAAATAGTATGCGAGATTTTTTTTTATACAGTTCGTCTAAATGGGTTTATGCTAAAAAGAACTTTATTCATCCCAGCAACTTCTTGTATCATGCTGATGATTGTGAGTGTTCTCGTTTGCTGATTTTCTTCTGTCATTCTTCTGTTATTATTCCCAAACTTTTCTGTAATTTTGCGGAAAATATCAAACTTGAAACAACCTCTGGCTGAAATATTACGACCCAAGACGTTAGACGAATATGTCGGACAGTCACATCTGATGGGTGAGGGGGCGATTTTACGGCAAGCTATCGAGAACGACAACCTCCATTCGATGATTTTTTGGGGGCCACCGGGCGTTGGGAAAACGACCCTGGCGCTTCTCATGGCTAAATTGACAGGTGCGGATTTTTATATGTTGAGTGCCATCAGTTCCGGCGTGAAGGATATCAGGGATGTTTTTGAGAAAGCGGAAAAATCGGTCAATAAAGCACTGCTTTTCATTGATGAAATACATCGATTTAACAAGTCGCAACAGGATTCATTGTTGGGAGCCGTCGAGCGGGGGTTGGTCACATTGATTGGGGCGACAACCGAAAATCCCTCGTTTGAGGTGATCTCGCCGCTGCTTTCCCGCTGCCAAGTTTATATACTGAAAAACTTGGATCAACAGGAGCTGGAGCAGATCATTGAAAACAGCCGGAAATATTTGGAAGATACATTGGGTTTTGCCATTGACATTGCAGAGAAAGAGGCGCTGATTCGCGTGTCCAGCGGTGATGCCCGGAAAATGATCAACGCTATTGAATTGGTGGTGAGTATGATGAAACCGGAAAACGGCAAGATCTTGATCACCAATGAAGTTGTGATGAAGATCATCCAGAAAAATCTGGTGATTTATGATAAGAAGGGTGAAAATCATTACGATATTATTTCGGCATTTATCAAATCTATTCGGGGAAGTGATCCGAATGCGGCGGTATATTGGCTGGCGCGGATGCTGGTAGCAGGTGAAGATCCTCTTTTTATCGCTCGCCGAATGATTATTTTAGCCTCGGAAGATATAGGCAATGCCAATCCCAATGCTTTGTTGCTGGCCAATAATTGCTTTCAAGCGGTCCACCAGATTGGTATGCCGGAAGCGCGGATTATTCTTTCGCAAACGGCTATCTACTTGGCGTCCTCTCCAAAAAGTAATGCCTCTTACCTCGCTATTGACGAGGCGATAGCTTGGGTGAATAAAACAGGAAACTTGCCTGTGCCTCTGCACATCCGTAACGCACCTACCAAACTCATGAAAGATATTGGTTATGGGAAGAATTACCAGTATGCCCATAGTTATGAAAATAACTTTGTAGAACAGGAGTTTCTGCCTGAATCTATCAGTGGGAAAAAGTTTTATGAACCGCAAAATAATCCCCGCGAAAATGATTTAAGACGTTATCTGAAGGGATTGTGGAAAGACAAATACAAGTATATTATATTGTTAATTATAGCCTTTTCTTTCACGAAAATATCTAATTCCCAAGATTTTCATTATTCTCAATTTTACGCCTCACCAGTAAGTCTCAATCCGGCGACAACCGGTGCTTACGATGGTATTTGCCGCGGGGGAATCCACTACCGCTCCCAGTGGATGGCAGTTACGACACCTTTCACAACTTTCAGCGCTTTTGCTGACATGCCTGTCTATAAAAACAATAAACGGAGAGAACTCATCGGGATGGGGCTGACTTTTATGACCGATAAGGCGGGAGACTCGAAGTTCAGGGCTTTAAACGGATCACTGTCACTCTCTTATGTGAAAGCATTAGATCCGAAAAATAGATTCAAATTGGGATTGGGAGCTTATGGTTCCGTTGTGCAGCGCAGCATCTATTATGCGGAACTCTATTTCGATGAACAGTTTCAGAATTACTACTTTGACCCGCGGAATCCTGTCACGGAGATTTTTGAGAATGATGCTTTTGTTTTTTTTGACTGGGGTGCGGGAGCTTTTTTCAGTTTTACACCAGATAGAACGCAGACGTATTCCGTGGGATACTCCATTAGTCATCTGAATAAAGCTCGGCAGAATTTGTTGGCGGCAGAGCATCGCCTATCGATGAAATCCATGATCTATTTTACCGGTAAAATCGGGTTGACACGTGAATGGAATTTGCAACCGGCATTTTATACGGCTTTGCAA
Organism: Bacteroidales bacterium OttesenSCG-928-B11; assembly: GCA_030267125.1. Lineage (GTDB taxonomy): Bacteria > Bacteroidota > Bacteroidia > Bacteroidales > WCHB1-69 > JAGVVH01. Next base: position 2,352 of record JAJDJJ010000023.1, on the reverse strand, counting down.
GGCAAGTTTAAGGAGCTTAATTTCGGCACAAATGTGGAATATGTTTTTATTGAAAAAAACTATAAAACAGTGGCTTCAGTGGGTGGGGGAGTCTTCTATCGTTGGAAAGACGCTGTGATCGCTAATATTATGGTTGATTGGCAGAATTTCAAGTTCATCTTTTCGTATGATGTCAATGTTTCCGATTTCACACTGGCAACCAATTCCCGCGGCGGTTTTGAGTTCTCAATCGTTTATACCCATCGAAAAAGAACGATGCCAAAGGCCGGGAAATTACCTTGTCCGTATGAAATAATGTAAATGGTCGGTAATGTATAAAAAAACATGCTTTTTCATGCTTTTTATGGCAATAGCCATTTTTATATATGGTCAGGCAGAGCCATCTGGTTTAAGGCATGCGGCATTCTGTGATATTGCGAAAGAAGACACGTTGCCCATCATTATTTATCCTTTGCCTTCGCGAGTAAACACCTCTTTTTCTGAATATAATCCGATATTAACACAGGATTCGTCCCTCTATTTTACCAGTGTGCGTCATGAAGGAATGGACGATTTTGAAAATCTCTTCGAATTTTATTGGTATATGCGTGTTTATCGTTCCAAATTGACGATGGGTGGTTATTCGAAGCCGGAACCATTGCCCGCCATAATTAACAGTAAAAAATATTTTACAGCCAATTTTACAATTAATCTTGCACAAAACAAGATGTTCTTCACCCGCTGTTCGCCTATTGTGGGGCACGAACGGGATTGTGCGATTTGGGGGGCTGTATGTGAAAACGGGAAGTGGAAAAAACCGGAGCCATTGCGTCAGGGGATCAATTTGCAGGGGACTACCAATACTCAGCCTTTTTTAGTTGAGTATGAGGATTATGCCGTACTCTATTTTGTCTCCGATCGTCCAAAAGGATACGGCGGAACCGATATCTGGTATTCGATTTTGAAAGACGGCCGTTTCTCTGATCCGGTCAACCTGGGGAGTTTAGTAAACTCTGCGAAGAATGAAATGACCCCGTTTTATGACCAGCGGGCTGATGTGTTGTATTTTAGCTCTGATAGACAAGGAGGGGCAGGTGGCTATGATGTTTACCATAGCCGTGGTGCGCTGGGCGACTGGAGTCTTCCTGCCAATATGGGTTTCCCTCTCAATTCCGCATACGATGATCTCTATTTTAGTGTAAATGCGGATGGCAAATCGGGTTTTTTGTCATCGAACCGCCCCACGGTGAAATCGCTGCCGGAAGACACTTGCTGTTTTGATATTTTCGCTTATCGATGGCTGGAAGAGAAATATGACGAAGATACGGTTACAGCAGATACGGCTGACGTGGAAACGATGATCCAAAATGTACTACCGATCACGCTCTACTTCCATAATGATGAGCCGGATCCCAAATCTTGGGATACGATAACGGCAATAAATTATCAATCAGCATTGTCTGATTATATTGCCATGAAAGATGACTATAAAAGAGAGTATTCCAAGGGGTTGTCGGGGGAGAAGAAGATAGAAGCCGAATCTCGTATTGAATACTTTTTCAATGATTCGGTGGGAAAGGGCTTTCTCAAATTAGAGACGATCACGCATTATCTTTTAGAAGAATTAAAAGTAGGACATGATGTGATGATCAAAGTCAGTGGCTATGCAAGCGCGTTACACCAGAAAGAGTATAATAAACGATTAACACAAAGAAGAATATTTAGTTTTGTTAACTATTTGCGAGAGTATGAAAACGGCGTGTTTTTGCCTTACATGAACGGTGAAACGAAAAATCGTTTACTCATCAATGCCGATCCGAGGGGAAGCGAAGAAGCTATAGTGAAAAATATCAGTGATAATATCCATGATAAGAGAAATGCAATCTACAGTATTTCAGCTTCTTTGGAAAGACGTATTACCATCACCGAAATTGAAATCAAAAAATAGTTCTTTCTAACCTTTTTAGCATACTATTCAAGAAATAATTGCGTTATGAAATTGTTTTTATAACCAATCAAATGCGCCTATGGAAAAAAGTACTACTATTTTTAAGAAGATCAAAAACGTAAAAAATTACTCCCCCCGTAAATCCATCATCGATAACCTGATCAGTTATTCGGAATCATTAGAGATTATTCAAGTACCCGTAGAAAAGGTGTTCTTGTATTCAAACAATTAGGAGATAGGGAGGCCAAAATAAAAGGCGGCACGTGGAAAATCCCATTGCCGCCTTTTATTTTGGGCATTACTAGTGTCATGTCAAGTATAAATGTTCGCAACTGCTCCCCTCCTTTTTGCAATGCACTTCGTGTCCCTACCGTTCTGTCAAGAGATTGGCATTCACGCGCCTCCGCATCGCGCAAAGCCGCTGC
>JAJDJJ010000022.1 GCA_030267125.1 Bacteroidales bacterium OttesenSCG-928-B11 | reverse complement strand
CATGGATTCCAAAGGAACATATTCATATTTCCCGTGGAAGTTATGCCCACCGGCAAAAATATTGGGACAGGGTAATCCTTTGAATGAAAGGTTTGCGCCATCAGTACCGCCGCGGATCGGAACTACAACGGGAGTGACACCCGCCTTTTCCATCGCCTCGATCGCCCTTGTAACCACATGGTATACCGGCTCTACTTTCTCGCGCATATTATAATACTGGTCTTTAATTTCACAAGAGATCCTATTTCCGTATTTCTTATTCAAAAAATCGACAATCGTTTGGATAAACTGTTTTTTCTGTTCAAATTTGGTTCTATCGTGATCACGGATAATATAGGTGAGTGTGCTATTTTCCACACTACCTTCCATCTTGATCAACAAATAGAAACCTTCGTAGTCTTGCGTGTATTGCGGTCGTTCAAACTCAGGAAGCAATGCGTTAAACTCCATCGCAATCAACTGGGAATTAACCATTTTGTCTTTCGCATAACCCGGGTGGATATTACGACCTTGGATGGAAATCACCGCCGAAGCCGCATTGAAATTTTCATACTCCAATTCACCAATTGCACCACCATCCATCGTGTAAGCGAAATCACAACCGAAAGCAGGGGTATCAAAATGGATTACACCTTTGCCTATCTCCTCGTCAGGGGTAAAAGCGACCTTCAGTTCGCCGTGTTGAATCTCCGGATGTTGAATCAGATACTCCATCGCACAGATGATCTCAGCAATACCCGCTTTATCATCGGCACCCAACAATCCCTTGCCATCAGTGGTTAGCAGTGTTTGTCCTACATAATCTTCCAACTCGGGGAAATCGGAAACTGTTAGCATTGTATTGGTTTCAGCATCAAGCATGATATCTTTCCCGTCATAATTTTCAATAATGCGAGGAGCTTTCACTCCGGGCATATCGGGTGCGGTATCCATGTGAGCTATGAAACCGATAACCGGTGACTTTTGATCCGTGTTAGCCGGCAGCATCGCTGTGACGTACCCATACTCATCCTTTTTCACATCCTGCATTCCTATTTTTTTCAACTCTTCCACCAAAAAGTCTCCAAACACCAATTGCGTATCGGTACTTGGATAACTTTCGGAAGCATCATCGGAAGTTGTTGGGAAGGAGATATACTTCGAAAATCTTTCTAACAGTTTTTGTTTCATTTCTTCTGTTTTAAATTACACGTTATTTAATTCCCAATTTACTCTTAATCGCTTTCGGAATCGCGTCTTTATGTACAACAATATTGATTGTTTGCATTTTAATGAAAGATTCGGAGGCGTAAAAAAGCCCGTTGTAAGGATTAGACGAAAAAGTACCCCAGGAATTTTTAACGATAAAGTAAGGCGTGCCGTTTTGGTCGGTGGCTTTTCCAACAATCACCATCCCATGATCATCAGTAGTGGAGAAGTTGTCGAATCCCTCCTGGCGTATTTCTTGTGTGATCACTTTTTCTTTACCGGGTTTGTCGAAACTATAAAGTTCTTTTTCCTTATCATTTTGCGAAAGGCTTTCCCAGCGAGCTCTGTCGGAACCGTCATCGGAAATAAAATCTTTATCGGGTACAACTGCCACACCTTTGCGCCAATTGAAACCCTTGTCGCTCACGTCGCTACCCCAAGCAATACTAAATCCCTGGTCAACAGCATTGTTCATCACTTGCATAAATTCATCTAACGGTAGGTTATAAGATTGTTCCATCGCCCAGTTATCGGGAATTTCGATTGCAAACTGCGAATAAAACGGATGATGTGAAAAAGATGTCAGGCTGATATAATCATCCATATTCAAATCCAACGATTTAGCAAAAGATTGCGGAGTATAGTTTACACCATTATAGGTGAAGTTTTCGGGAAACTTGCCCAAATAAGTTTGCACAATAGCGGAATAAGCATCTTTCCAGACAGGCGACAATTTTTTATTTTTATTTTTGATGATAGCATCCACGAAAGCGGTAAGCACCTCATCAATTTCACCATGCACCGGAAGCTCGCTTCCATCGGCATTACCCGGATAAGCCTCTTCGGGGACCATACCATATTTAGAAAACACATTGAGAACATCGAAAAACGCACCGCCAGGTCCGAAGTTATAATTACCATGCATTCTCACATAAACATCCGCTTTATCATTATACGTATGAGCTACCACCCACATGTCGGAGAGGTCGAACTCACCTTTCCCTTTTCTAAGTAACTCGCATTCAAGAAAACCTACACCCGAAAAACTCCAACAAGTACTGGAGCGGTTTTGATTTTTCACGGGAGTATACTTCACTTCCTTCACCGTTGTAAACTTGTAACCTTCACCTTTAGAATCAGATTGTGCAAAGACACCCATCATCAAAAAGGAGACTAAAATTGTTAAAATTGAAACTTTCTTCATTTTGTTTGATTATTTATTATTATTTGTTTGTCATTATTATCTTTTAGTATTTTCGTCTAACCAAATCACAAAAAGAGAGGTATGCTGATGAATCCGAATCCCACAAATATTGTTTCTTCAGTTGGTCGATATGGTCGAAAGCCTCTTCAATATCAGTGCAATTATTCAACTCTTGCACGGCTTTGCTAAACTCTTCGCCGCGATTGCTGAACAGTTCTCTGATAAACAAGAATTTTTCATTAATGGAGATCGATTTGGCCAAATCATGTATTTTGGTATTTTGAAATCTATTATTCAAAGAGTTATCCTCTTTTTTCTCTATCAATAAATCGTTGAGTGATCTTTTAGTCGGTTGGGCTTGTGTTTCGGGTTGTTTTTTCCCAAAGATCTCATCCAAGTCAGATTCCGCCGCCAACTTCTCTATGATATCCTCCTCTGGCTCATCTTCTTTCGGATCCGGGAAGATCTGTTTACGAACCTCAACAGGAGCAGAGGGCTGGTTATTGCTGATGCTGGCGGGAGCTGGGGTGGCATGTGTTTCCACGGTTTCTTCCTCTTCTTCGATAGGATCAAACAATCCCATCGGTTGGAAATCATCATCAGGAAAAAGCACCGGTTCTTTAAAACTCTTTTTAGGCTCGGGTTCTCTTTGGATCACCTCTTCTTCTGCGACTTTTCCCTCATCCGTATTTTCAATTTCCCCATCAATTTCCTCCGTTCCCGCAATTTCTTCTTCAAAAAACTCTTCTTCATCCACGATTTCCTCCTCCAGCATCATTTCCTCTTCTTCAACTTCTTCTTCAACTTCTTCTTCGATCTCTTCTTCAACTTCAATCACTTCGATCGTCTCTTCCGGTGTAAAATCGGACACGTGGTTACCCGTTTCAATCGATTCGGGCGCATCCTCTTTTATTTCTACAGGTTCGCTCTTCAAAATCTCCTCTTCCACTTCCTTCATAAACGCTTCTCCATCAAAATCTTCTTCGTCTTCTTCATCTTTACCGTCGTCCCAATCATCGTCCCAATCATCATCCTCGAAATCATCCTCGAAATCCCACGGATCTATCATATCGCTGGCAAAACGTTCGATTCTTTTACGTCCATCATCCTCTCCAAGGTCAAGCAAAAAATCTAATTCATCCTCATCAGACGGGGTAATGGAAAGGAGTAAAAGGTAAGCATCGCGCAGGTCTTGCAGCAGAATATCCTTTTCAATTCGCGCTAATTCGTATTGGTTATTTTTCAGTAATTCAAGGTGTTCAATTACGGCGTTGATAAATGCCGTTTTACTTTCTATTTTTGAGAATCTGTTCATTATAATATCTTTATTTTACTTAATTTTGCAAGTTGATTAGCTCTTGAAAAGCGAGTCCAAAAATACAAAAAATATAGCTAGCATCTGAAGAATGTTTATCGAAAATAACTCCTCTAAAGGCAGAAGTAGCGGATGGATTGAAGTGATTTGTGGATCAATGTTTTCGGGCAAAACCGAAGAGTTGCTTCGGCGGATCCGCCGAGCGCAAATCGCCAAGCAAGATATTGAGATTTTCAAGCCGGCCATCGACACGCGTTATGGCGAAGTGGAAGTGGTTTCACATGATGACTCCTCCGTTTTGTCAACGCCGGTACATAACTCGGCCGAAATTTTGCTTTATGTCAATCTCGACAGTGTGCAAGTCGTCGCTATCGATGAGGTTCAATTTTTCGATGAGGGGATTGTGGAGACATGCACCATTTTGGCTAATAGAGGTATCCGTGTGATTGTGGCGGGATTAGACATGGATTTTCTCGGAAAGCCGTTCGGATCGATGCCCCAGATTATGGCGATCGCCGAATACATCACCAAAACGCACGCCATCTGCATGCGTTGCGGCGAATTGGCTCATTTCTCCCACCGTACTGTGAGCGGCGAAAAGCAAATACTGCTTGGAGAAACCGAGTCTTACGAGCCACTGTGCCGCAATTGTTACGTTAAGGAGAAAAAAAGAAATTTGGCATAGATAAAACAATAAAAAAATAATGCATTATGAAGTATGACCTGATCGTTATAGGGAGTGGACCGGGAGGTTATGTGGCCGCTATTCGCGCGAGCCAATTAAATATGAAAGTTGCTGTGGTGGAAAAAGCCGAGATCGGCGGGATTTGCCTCAATTGGGGCTGCATTCCAACAAAAGCTTTGCTGAAATCCGCAGCCGTTTTAAAATATGCGCAACATGCCGCTGATTACGGCATTACCATTGGAGGTGAAGTGAAACCCGATTTTGAAGCGGTGGTGAAACGTAGCCGGAATGTAGCCGAAACCATGAGCAAAGGCGTGCAATTTCTGCTAAAGAAAAACAATGTGGATGTGCTCCAAGGGTTTGGTAAATTACTGAAAGATAATCAAGTGGAAGTAACTACCGCCGACCAGACGACCGCCGTTTACGAAGCCAATCACATTATTTTGGCAACCGGAGCGCGTTCCCGCATACTACCCTCTATACCACAAGACGGCAAACGCATTATCGGTTACCGTGAAGCGTTGACGCTCCCTAAACTTCCTGAAAGCATGGTGGTTGTAGGATCCGGTGCCATTGGCAGCGAGTTCGCCTATTTCTATTCTACTATGGGTACGAAAGTGACAATCGTGGAATACTTGCCTAATCTTGTCCCTGTGGAAGATGAGGATATTTCTAAACAGATCGAACGTTCATTCCGCAAAGCCGGCATCAAAGTAATGACCTCAGCGGCGGTGGAAAGCGTTGATCTTTCAGGTGATTTATGCAAAGTTACTATAAAAGACAGTAAAGACAGAATTACCGAAATCGAATGCGAAGTCGTGTTATCGGCGGTAGGTGTGGCAACCAATATAGAAGGATTAGGCTTGGAAGAATGCGGTGTGACATTTGAAAAAGGGAAAGTGTTGGTGGATGACTACTACCGGACAAATGTGCCCGGCGTGTATGCGATCGGTGACATTGTTCACGGGCCGGCGCTGGCGCATGTGGCATCCCACGAGGCACTCGTATGTGTGGAAAATATTGCGGGTGTAAACACGCCTCCCGTTGACTATAAAAACATCCCCGGATGCACCTACACCACACCGGAGGTGGCTTCCGTAGGCATGACAGAGAAGCAATGTGTAGAACAGGGAATAGAGATTTTAGTAGGCAAATTCCCGTTTACCGCATCGGGTAAGGCAACCGCATCGGGCAACCGCGACGGCATGGCGAAGGTTATCTTTGACAAGGCGACTGGCGAATGGCTTGGCTGCCACCTTGTAGGCGAGAATGTCACAGAGATGATCTCCGGTGCTGTATTGGCGCGAGCAAAAAAGACCACGGGCCACGATATTATCCATGCGGTCCACCCCCACCCCACCCTCTCGGAGGCTATCATGGAAGCAGCTGCAGCGGCTTATGGAGAAGTGGTTCACCTATAATATAATATGAAAAAACTAACGCTAATCCTAATTTGTCTTCTCGCTGTATCTCAAGCAACTCTGTTGGGGCAAAATAACAAAAACGAGCCCGATACTTCTCTGATTCACAGGGGTTTTGATTTCGTGATTGCGGGTGGCGCCTATTTCGGCAATAAATACTCCGCCAATTATTACAACGGAAGCCCGCAAAACGAGAACAGTCTAAACTACCTGTTTGACAATAAATATTACTACGACCAAATCAATGAGTTAGTTAAAAGCAATCATCACTACATTAGCGATTCCGTCTTTTTGGGCGAGTTGCCGCAAGATATGCGCTACAATCCCGCGATGGCTATTTCATTCGGGTTTAAATACAAACTTAACAAAAATTGGGGTATCAGCCTCTACTACTCTTTTGCGAAAGTGACGGCAACGGATCTATTTTTACTTACGTATAAAGGCGAAACTGGGAATTATCACGACGGTTATATCGAAGCTCATTTGGTAGGTAAAGAAGCTCGCTCAATGTTCGACCTTTCGGTTTCCTATATCTTTCATCCAAGCAAAATCGTGAAGCCATTTATCGATTTCGGTCTACAATTTAATTATGTGAAAGTGCAAAGATTCTTCGCACTGATCGAAGATCAGGAATTCGAATTGTTGGATTATTACAATGGGGCGAATTATGTTCCGGGGGTAGATATGCAAAAGTACAACGTTATTTTTGGCGGTGCGGGGTATGGCATTTCGGCATCTGCAGGTATAAAGCTGGCATTCAACCGCTATATCTCCATTGATCCCACCTTTTATCTATCCGCCAGCAGCTTCGGATTGACCGGTTATAAAGATATTCGTTTGAATTATGGCGCTTTTATTCGTGTGACAATGAGCGACTTAGTATTTATGAAATAATTTTTGGGACAATTGTTGCCAATTTAAAAAATATTGTACCTTTGCAACCGTCAAAGCCTTGGCGTTAATCTGCCTCACATAGAATCAGGTTTCCATAAAAAAGTTTACTTTATACATTATCTCCCTAATATTATATGTTAGAATCATCCGAAAAAAAATCAAAAAGGAAACGGATTTCCAAGAATGAGAAATCCCCAATAGCCACATCAAACGAAAAAAAAATAACCTCTGGAATTGTTACCACAGAGAAGAAAATCAGTGCTGCGAAAAAAGCGGACGCATTATTCATCACAAAAGAAGAGATCGAACCGATCGCAGTGGAAACAACCCCTTCTGTTGAGGAGCCCGTTGTTTTCGGCAATCCGCTTCCATCAAGCAATAAAGAAAAACCGCGCAGGAAAAAATATACATTTGCAACAGATAGTAAATCGGGAAAGAAAGCGTATGCTTCTAAGAAAGATGCTATGAAAGATATCATTCTCGACGACAACGGCCCCGTGGAAAGCCAAACGGAATTGTCATTTAACGATCCTGAGCTCTCCGCACAAGAAGACGACTCACTCTCTTCCATCGATCTTAGCAAATTTAACAACCTGATACTAGATGATTTCGATATTATCGTTGACAATCATAAAAAAACAACTGATATTGAGGACGATATAAATGATGATTTAAAAATTATAAAAGAAATCCCTGACATATTATCCGATGATATCGATCTGAACAATGGCAATAAACCAATTGATTATCAAGAGAATAATGACACCGAAGACATTATTGAAGATATTGAATCTGAAGCGGCGATTGGTATAGAAAGAAACTCTTCCAAACGGAAAAAGAACGCAAAAAGACAGAGTGAACCTGTTGAGAATACTCCAATTGCCAAACCGGAAGAAAAAATTGAGGCTGAACCTGCCATCAATCCACAGTTTGACGGTTCCATCATGGCAGAAGGCGTATTGGAAATCACTACCGACACTTGCGGTTTCTTGCGTTCATCAGATTACAACTATTTAACTTCGCCCGATGATATTTACGTTTCGATGTCTCAAATTAAGCTTTTTGGCTTGAAGAGTGGCGACACCATTTCCGGCATTATCCGTCCGCCTAAGGAAGGCGAGAAATTTTTCCCACTTACTAAAATTGAAAAAATCAACGGCCAAAATCCGGAGGAGATACGCGACCGTGTTCCTTTTGATTACCTAACCCCGCGATTCCCTGAGGAGAAGATCAAGCTAACCGGCCATCCGGGTAATAATATCTGCACCCGCGTAATCGACCTTTTCGCCCCTATCGGCAAAGGGCAACGCGGATTGATCGTGGCACAACCTAAAACCGGTAAAACCGTACTATTAAAAGAGATAGCAAATGCCATATCTTACAATCATCCCGAAATTTATTTGATCATCCTGCTGATCGATGAACGTCCCGAGGAGGTCACCGACATGCAGAACAGCGTGAAGGCGGAGGTCATCTCATCTACTTTCGACGAGCCTGCCGAAAGACACGTGCGCATCGCCAACGTAGTGTTAGAGAAAGCGAAACGAATGGTAGAATGCGGTCACGATGTTTGTATTTTATTGGATTCTATCACCCGTTTGGCACGGGCATTCAACACCATTGCGCCAGCATCGGGCAAGGTGCTTTCCGGTGGTGTGGAAGCAAACGCTTTACAAAAGCCTAAACGTTTCTTCGGTGCTGCGCGTAATATTCAAAATGGCGGATCACTGACTATCATCTCCACAGCACTCATCGACACCGGATCCCGCATGGACGAGGTTATTTTTGAGGAATTTAAAGGAACCGGCAATATGGAATTGCAGTTAGACAGAAAATTAGCCAACAAACGGGTTTATCCTGCCGTTGACCTAGTCTCTTCCAGCACTCGCCGCGACGATCTTCTCCAAAGCCCCGAAATGCTCCAAAAAGTATGGTTGCTCCGTAATCACTTGGCCGATATGACCACCGTGGAAGCCATGGAATTTATCAAAGACAAAATGAGCCTGACCAAAACAAATGAGGAGTTCTTGGCTTCGATGAACGGATAGGCTATTTATCTGTTTTTAGCGGATTTTCCACTTCCGATTTTTTTCGTAGCACTACATTCTGATCCTTTTCAACTTCAAGTTCGGTGAAGAGGATTGCGGTTGGGACAATTAATGATACCGGAACTCCGGAAAGCGAAAAATTAGAATTGCCGTACAATCTTTTGTTACTGCCACATACCAATGTGTTAAAGACATGCTGCTGGTTGGAAACAGCTACCACTTGCTTGAACGATTTCATATTTAATGCTGACACTTTCGCCGCCCGCATCATGGTTTCAGAACCATCTTTCACGCTGACGCGAATCACATATAACGGACGGTAGAAATTTTCGCGGGTTTGGTATTTTTCCATTCCGGGAACCGAAACTGTTGGCGAAAGTAGTTTCGTCACGATATAAGCATATTCATAATCTTCCTCTTTCGCCATCGCAATTAGTTTCTTTTTCAGTTTATCATAAGACATTTTTGTTTTGCCGGTCAACTCCATCACTCCCGGAGCCATTGAGGTAGTTAACGAACCGGAAGAGAGGGCGAAACGATTGTGCCCGGTCGGTGTGTCAAATTTAGCCGTTGGCATTCTGCCTACCAGCATATTACGTAAAATACCATGCTCAATAAGAGTCAGACCTTCTTCCGGAGACAAGCCATCGGCATCGTAATCGTAGTTACCTATCAATGACACATCCCCATGATAGGCCTTCTTATCGTGCAAAGTAACTGTCAAATCTCTGGAAATCACTTTCTTGCCTAACATATTTTCCACTGCATTTTCTTTAGGAAGATAGTTACCGTAAAAGGTCATCAAGTTGGGATTAGAAATTATCGGCTTCCTTCTGGCTGTCAATCCGTTATTCTCTTCGATGAAAACGTTGGCTACAATTTCACCTGCTGCATCGCCCACAAACATAACCGGTCCGCTGAACGACTCGTCGATCACTGGTGCAGTTCGGAGTTTTTCCAGCATATCCGCCATCTCGATAGTCCTCGCATTCAACTCTTCGTACTCCGGAAGCTCGTCTATCCGCTTGGTATAAATCGTAAAATAGTTCATCAGTGGTTCACCGTCATCAGCCATTGTTTCTGCATAAACCCGCAGACCAAACAATGAAAAAGGCTGGTTATACATCATTCCCTCGCTACTCAAATAATAAACATTCGCTCTAATCAAGTATGTTTCCGCTCCGGAATTTGTAAAATTCGTGTATTCTTCCAACATTCTAGATAAATTTATAGAAATATCTTCCAATTGCACCAAATTTACCGTTTCCCTTTGCTCATTAAGACCGATGTTTTTCGTTTCAATTTCTGTATAATCGGGGAGAGCGAGCAATGCTTCGGGAAGGTTTTGCTGTTGAATCGCTGCCTTTTTCATCTCCATGACCTCCGCTGACTTTTTGTATTCTTCATCTGATGAGCTACTTAAACAATTGCGAATGGTATTATATCCATTATCTAACGGCAATCTTTTATCAGAATAATAGTAATTAAAAAGTGAATTTTCATCCACAATATTGAGATTGTTTCGTTTATTGTTGCCTACTAACACTTTCGTTTCATGTGTCCTGTAAGGTTGCGACATCGAGAAGATTAATCCTCCCAATGAACTTTTAGCTTGCATCAACTGCGCATCAGTCACCATATAGCTAATAAAGTACGGATTTCGGAGCCCTTCCAACCTCAAAGAATCCATATTTTTAGCAATTTCATCTTCCATAGCGGCGAAAATGGTCGTCTCAAAATCATGAAAGGAAGTAGAGTCATCCCCTTCGCGATCCACGATAGCAGGGCGAGCTTGCGATTTTGTTTTTTTCTGCATCTCGATCTGTTTGACAAAAAGCGCCGGAGAGCAGCATCCTGCGGGAATTCCACCCGATTCGGCGCCACATGTGCCCGCGAAATTACCCGGCATATCACCCACGCCACCGATTTGTGAAAACATTGCCAGTGGTGTTCCTACTAAATCCACACCTCGCACCAGCTCATCGGGACGACCGTCCACATAAATCCGGTAAACCTCGGTCGGCGTGACATTGAAAGAGTTTGGATAATAACGTCCTGTCATTGTAAAGCCACCCATCACTTTTTCGAAAAGATAACCATACGCCTTGCCTTGTCTTTTTGCTTCCTCTATTAGCATTTCACGTAATTGCTTGTCGTTGTATGGTTTTGTCGTTTCCACAATCAGGTTGGATTGGCGGGAAACCGGCTGAAAACCGGCTTGTGCCCGAGCATGCCCATTAGAACCGGCTCCGCAATCGATCGGTGTGCGGGTCATCAAGAAATCTCGAAGGTGACCTTCATCCACAACCGCAACGCGCATACCTTCAACACCTTCATCATCAAACTTATACGATCCATTCAACGGAATTCCTTTGTAGACTGTAATCGTAGGATCAAAATAGACGGAAATGGAAGGATCCAGCACTAACTCCCCTATTTTTTTCTTGAAGGTCTGCCCATCATTTTCGCTTTTCATACGCTGCCCTTCAACACGATGGCCAAAGATTTCGTGAAAGAAAACACCGGCGGCCTCATTGGAAAGCAGTGCCGGCCCTGTATAGGAATCAACCACCGGCGCCGTCCGCAACTTCAACAATGTCTCAATCATTGCCTGTGTTTCTATCGACACCGCAGCCTCGTGCTCAATATCATCCGGATCATGAGCAAAATAGGTGATGTTCAATGGCAAATCCATGCCATCTTCGGCTATTGCCACTCCTGAAACATACAAATGCGCATACGTTTGGTTTTGAACAATCGACGCCTCTTCCGACGAAACAAAATATTTACGTTCAATACGATAGTTAAAATTAGCTGTCCCTGATGCAATCTCTTTTTCTGAAGCAAACAATGCGGAATGCGCGCGGGTACGGTTTTCCCACTCCGCAATGTCGAATGTGCTAACATCAATTGGGGGTTCAAAGTGTGTGTTAATTTCCGCATTCGAGTAATCTGGCGACTGGTCATCTTCTTCTACTTTCACCGCTACGTTAGCCTTCACTTTTTCCAAACGACTGATTGCCTCTTTATAAGCCAAGTCTGTTTCACGCCAAACAATTTGTGCAATCCCTTGATTATCATCCGTCAGTGGCAACATGATACTACGTCGCGAAGAGAAATAGCCCGACATGTTGTCTCTTAGTTCGTGAAAATTATCCAGCGCATAGCTTCCCACCCTCACTTGAATTGTAAGAATCCGACGACGGGTGGATGTTGAACTCATCAAATCGCCAAAAAGCGAATATACATTATACTCCGTAATATCATCGACACGATACGACAAAAGATAAGCCGGCTCGCTCGCTCCTTCCAACACCTGCATATTCCGGTTTAATTCGGTTTTCAAAATATCTAAAAACGGATCACTCTGTTGTTGAGCATTTCCAACAAACGTAATCGTAATTGTTCCTAAAAAAAAGATGATTGATTTAAAAATGGTTGGCACTTTCATGGGAATATTTTTGTTGATGATCGATTGAGGGTTTCGAATTTCAGTGTTTTAAGTTTTTTTGTTGGGATAAAAGATTTTCACTTTTACCTTTCTCTTTTTTTCAATCCCACAAAAGTAATGAAATAAAATGATCACAGTACACTAATTGTCCATACGCTGAAATTTTGCAATATGATTGGATAAATAGCATCTGAAAATATTTTGGAGACACTTTTCCAAACACTCTACTCTGCGGGACAAGGGCGGCATAATTAAATATTTTCAAGATTTTCTTACGTTTAATCCGCTTTGACATAATCAAAACAAGCAACCTTCGCAGCAGATTTTTTCAAGATTGAGTAGTTACCATTATTCTATGTTTTTATAAATATATTTTAATATCAACTAATTTATATTATCTTTGCGCTTTGATTTTATAACGAGTTAAAAAAATGAGTAATGAATAATCTTGAATAGAAATATCTATTTTTCAGTATTTAAATTATCGAAATTTACATTTTTACATACACTGTGAACCAATAATACGAAATGAATACGTCAAAAAAATTATGCAAAATAATTGACGGTAAATTTTTAAAAAATGCACTTATTGTTATACTAAATGCATTATTATGGATTACTGTCACCCTTGTGTTTTTTAAATACTCTCTTCTCAAGCCCCAACCGGCAGACAGTTTCTTTGTCATCTTGACGGTCATCCTGTTGATGGCAGCAGTATATTTGAGCTATTTTTTAATCTACCCACTATTTTTCCAAAAAAACAGGATCTCATATTGGGGGATAACGACTACAACGGTAATTGTCATCTCTTTGCTTGAGCTCTCTTTTTTCGAGGAGCGCTACAATATATTATATGATTATTGGAATCACCCTCTTCTTCTTTCTTTTTTCCATATTTTCATCCGAAACATGTTTTTCATATTGACCAGTCTTTGTTTTAGCCACACTAAAGCATCGGGTGTAAATCAGAAAAAAGGCATCTCCCAGTTGGAAAAAGAGCTGGCGTGGGAGAAAGAGCGGCATGAGATTGAGAAAGAATACATGCGCTATAAAATCGCTCCTCATTTTCTATACAATATCATCAATCACATTTTTTACTGTGCCATTGAAAAAAAGGAGGAGCTTCCCGAATTACTTCATAAATTATCTTGTGTATTAGACTATTATATGAATGATTCTTCCAAGCCACTTGTGGAACTTCAAGATGAAATTGCTTTTTACGAACGCTATATCGAATTGGAAAGGATGCGTTATGCCAAAGGCATAGAGGTTAGCATAAGCGTGGATCCCGGCATGGAAGCACTACTCATTGCTCCTTTGTTATTTGAATGTTATATCGGAAATGCTTTCAAATACACACCGCACGATGGAACTGGGAAAATAGGCATTTCATTCAAGAAGTTAGAGCATTCTAAATTGGAATTTGTCTGCCGAAACAACAAACAGAAAAGCACCAAAAGGCACGATCTGATATCCAGCAAAAACGGGATCACCTTCAATCGCAAACGGTTAGAATTTTTATACAAGATCGCTCACCAACTTGTCATCGAAGATTTCGATGAGTCATTTTCCGTCAAGCTCATTGTCAAATTATATCCGAACCCGGCTCTTTAGTCATTGAGCAGTTCCAAAATCTGGATGGCGCAATCGCTGATAACTGATCCGGGGCCAAAGATAGCTGCGGCGCCGGCTTGATATAAGAAATCATAATCTTGCGGCGGAATCACTCCACCCACAATCACCATGATATCTTCGCGACCCAATTTTTTCAGTTCTTCAATTACTTGAGGCACCAATGTCTTGTGTCCGGCAGCTAAGGAAGAAACGCCCAATACATGCACATCGTTTTCAACGGCCTGTTTAGCCGATTCTTCCGGAGTTTGGAAAAGCGGGCCCATATCCACATCAAACCCGATATCGGCATAACCGGTAGAGACTACTTTTGCACCGCGGTCGTGTCCGTCTTGTCCCATTTTAGCAATCATGATACGGGGTCTACGGCCTTCTTTTTTCGCAAATTCATCGGCCATTGCACGCGCTTTATTGAAAGCCGCATTATCTTTTTGTTCTGAACTATACACGCCTGTAATTAAATTGATGGTTGCTTTATATCGTCCGAAAACTTTTTCCATAGCATCGGAAATCTCTCCCAATGAAGCGCGTTTGCGTGCGGCATCTACAGATAGAGCCAATAGATTGCCTTCGCCTGTTTCAGCGCATTTCGTAATGGCGGCCAACGCGGCTTCCACATCTTTATTATTGCGTTCGGTTCGAAGTTGCGCCAAACGTTTAAGTTGCGCCTCGCGCACAGCGGTATTGTCAACTTCCAGTGTCTCAATTGGATCTTCTTTCTCCAACCGGTATTTATTCACTCCGATGATTGATTCCAGTCCCGAGTCGATGCGGGCTTGTTTTCTAGCGGCCGCTTCTTCGATTCTCATTTTTGGAATACCGGTTTCAATAGCTTTCGCCATGCCACCCAGCGATTCGATCTCTTGGATATGTTCCCAAGCGCGTTGCGCAATGAGGTTTGTCAATGTTTCAACATAATACGAACCTGCCCACGGATCCACCGCGCGACAAATCTGTGTCTCTTCTTGTATATAAATCTGCGTGTTTCGAGCGATACGCGCTGAAAAGTCTGTCGGCAAGGCAATGGCTTCGTCTAATGCGTTTGTGTGCAGCGACTGTGTGTGTCCCAATGCCGCACCCATCGCTTCGACACATGTCCGCGCCACGTTATTGAACGGATCTTGCTCTGTCAGCGACCATCCCGAAGTTTGGGAGTGTGTGCGCAATGCCATTGACTTAGGATTTTTCGGGTTAAACTGTTTCACGATTTTCGCCCACAACATTCTGGCTGCCCGCATCTTAGCAATCTCCATAAAGTGATTCATGCCAACTGCCCAAAAGAATGAGAGGCGGGGTGCGAAATCATCAATATTCATACCCGCATTCACTCCGGTACGCAAGTATTCTAAGCCGTCCGCCAATGTATAGGCCAATTCGATATCGCATGTAGCACCCGCTTCCTGCATGTGATAGCCGGAGATGGATATAGAGTTGAATTTTGGCATATTCTGCGAAGTATACTGAAAAATATCCGCAATAATTCTCATTGACGGGAGCGGCGGGTAGATGTATGTGTTTCTAACCATAAACTCCTTAAGAATATCATTTTGGATAGTCCCTGTCAATTTTTCCATTGGCACGCCCTGTTCTTCAGCGGCTAAGATATAGAATGCCAAAACCGGCAACACCGCACCGTTCATCGTCATTGAAACCGACATCTGATCCAACGGGATCTGGTCGAACAATATCTTCATGTCAAGTATGGAATCCACAGCCACACCGGCTTTTCCCACATCGCCCACCACACGGGGATGGTCGGAATCGTAACCGCGGTGAGTAGCCAAGTCGAAAGCGATAGAAAGCCCTTTTTGTCCGGCAGCTAAATTACGACGGTAGAAAGCGTTAGACTCTTCCGCAGTGGAAAAGCCCGCATATTGGCGTATCGTCCACGGCTTATTCACGTACATGGTTGAATAGGGCCCTCTCAAAAATGGAGGTAGTCCCGCCGCATAATCGAGGTGTTCCATACCAGCCAAGTCTTCCTTGCCATATACCGGTTTCACCGCGATTTGCTCGGCTGTCAACCATGTGGTATCGATATTATTTTCCTTAGCCCACTCCTCGAAACTTTGCGTTTTCTTAGGGGCGGTTTTATGACTTACTTTGCTAAAATCAGGACGCATATTATTAGGTTTTATTTGCGGGCGCAAAAATAGCATTTTTAGTGACAAGAGGCAAGAAATTAAAGGCTAAAATTTAAGATTCCGGGAATGCCATAAATTCGATAAATGAATAGAAATCCAATCACTCACATTTTATTTTTCTTTATCTTCGCGCCACGAAAAAACTGAGGACGGATTTGTAATGATTGCAACCTCACAAAAATAATGCTAAACCATTCCAATCCTATCTGATTTTTTCGTCGAATTATTTATTTAAACATTTTAAATTAAAATTATGAGCTATCTATTCACCTCTGAATCAGTATCTGAAGGACACCCAGACAAAGTGAGTGATCAAATTTCAGACGCTTTATTGGATTCGTTTTTGTCGCAAGACCCCGAATCTAAAGTGGCTTGCGAAACTCTCGTTACCACAGGGTTGGTTTTTTGTGCCGGGGAAGTGATGACCCAAGGCTACGTTGCTGTCGACGAAATCGCGCGTAGGGTTATCAAAAAAATCGGTTACACTAAAAGTGATTATCAATTTGACTATAAATCATGCGCGGTGATTTCAGCGATCCACAGCCAGTCACCCGACATCAACCAAGGCGTGGTACGTCAAGCTCCCGAAGAGCAAGGCGCCGGCGACCAAGGAATGATGTTCGGTTACGCTTGCAACGAAATGGACAACTACATGCCTATCACACTGGATCTTTCGCACATCATTTTACAAGAACTGGCCGACATCCGCAACGAGGGCAAAGAGATGACCTACCTCCGCCCCGACGCAAAATCACAAGTGACATTGCAATATAGCGACGAAGGTAAACCCGAACGCATTGATGCCATCGTAGTCTCTACCCAACACGACGATTTCGATGAGGAAACCGCCATGCTGGCGAAAATTAAAAGCGACGTGCAAAACATCTTGTTGCCCCGCGTGATCGCCAAATGCCCAGCATTTGTACAAGATCTTTTCAAAAGCAACTATAAACTACACGTTAATCCTACCGGAAAATTCGTGATCGGTGGTCCCCATGGCGATACCGGCTTAACCGGGCGTAAAATCATTGTGGATACTTACGGAGGCAAAGGCGCGCACGGCGGCGGAGCATTCTCGGGAAAAGACCCGTCCAAAGTGGATCGATCGGCAGCATACGCAGCACGCCACATCGCCAAAAATATGGTAGCAGCCGGTATTTGCGACGAGGTGTTGGTACAAGTGGCTTATGCAATCGGTGTAGCTAAACCTGTTGGATTTTACATCAATACCTTCGGCACGGCAAAAGTAGATCTGCACGACGGGAAAATCGCTGAAATGATCGAGAAAGTATACGATATGTCTCCTTACGCTATCGTGAACCGCTTCCAGTTGAAAAATCCAATCTACGAAGCCACCGCATCTTACGGCCACTTTGGAAGAGATACCTTTGAAAAAGAGGTCGAAGTAAAATATGAAGATAAAAATACGTATACTAAAATGACTGACAGCGGAAAGAAGATCTTTAAAAAGATTACTTTCTTCGGTTGGGAAAAGCTGGATTATGTAGATATTTTGAAAAGCACTTTTTTTAGTGGCAAGTGATGGATTCGCAACGAGAGACGAATGACGGGTAATAGCACCGTCATTTGTCTCTCGTTGTCAATAATAAAAAAACAATAATTTATGAGAAAGATATTCGGAGTATTAGCCGTTTTACTCTTCATCACCGGTTGTGAGCAAAAAACGAAACCCATAGTCAAAAAGGATAAAGACAAGATAGATGTTGCCTCGCATCCTTTTGATGCGGATTCCGCTTTTGCGTACGTAAAAGCACAAACCGACTTCGGGCCGCGAACACCGGAAAGCGAAGCGCATGAAGCTTGCGCTAACTTTTTGATGACCAAACTTACGCAGTTTTGCGACACGGCAATCGTACAACCTTTTGTGGCCAAAACTTATGACGGGAAACGGTTCAATTCTCAAAATATCATCGGCTCTTTTGCGCCTGAAAAAGAAAATCGCATCCTTTTGGGTGCGCATTGGGATTCGCGGCATATCGCCGACATGGATTCCGACCCCGAAAAAAGGAATTTGCCGATAGACGGCGCCAATGACGGCGCTAGCGGTGTTGGTGTCCTCATCGAACTCGCCCGCCAATTGCAAATCAACAGCCCCGAAATCGGCATTGATATTATCTTCTTTGACGCTGAAGACTATGGGACGCCCAGTGGTGAAAACATCGATGGCGATTGGTGGTGTTTAGGGTCACAGCATTGGACTACCCATCCTCATCGCGAAAACTACCGCGCAGACTACGGCATCCTTCTTGACATGGTAGGCGCTACAGACGCCAAATTTTCCCACGAAGGATTTTCAATCTTCTATGCTTCGCAAATACTATCGAAAGTCTGGGGAACGGCAAACCGGTTGGGATATGGGAATTATTTCATCAACCAACGAGCTAACCCAATCACCGACGACCATTATTATGTGAACAAATTAGCCCATATTCCGATGATCAATATCGTACACCAAGACAAAAACACCGGCACCGGTTTTTTCCCTCACTGGCACACTCAAAACGACAACATACACATTATCGATAAAAACACTTTGCAAGCAGTAGGGAAAGTGTTGTTAGAAGTGATTTACGGAGAGCAAGCACCCGAGAATCAATAAGGTTAAGATTTAGAATCCTTTTTTCTTAAAAGGACACTTCCGGTGCTTTTTCCGCACCTGCATCAGCTTGATAATATGGTTTTTCACTGAAGCCGAAGATGCCGGCAACAACGTTTGTCGGGAATTTTTTACGATTACCATTATAGGTATTCACCGTTTCATTATAACGTTGACGTTCAACGCTGATCCTATTTTCAGTAGACTCTAATTGCTGTTGGAGCTCGCTAAAATTCTGCGTGGCTTTCAATTCGGGATAGCGTTCCACCACGGCCAACAAGCGGTTGATAGATCCCGAGAGATTACTTTGTGCTTGATTGAAAGCATCGAAATTCTCTTTGGTCAGATTTTGGGGATCGATAGTAGTGGCGGTGGCTTGTGCGCGGGCGTTCATCACGGCCTCCAAGGTCTCCTTTTCATAATCGGCAACCCCTTTTACGGTATTCACTAAATTGGGAACCAAGTCGGCACGGCGTTGATAAACGGTTTCCACCTGTGCCCATGCCTTTTCCACATTCTCCTCCTTTTGCACCAATCCATTATACGTTATCCCGAAAAACAAAATCAGAACAAATAATACTCCACCAATAATCAATGAGTTACGCTGTTTTTTTGTCATAGTTTCTATTTTTTATGTTATTCCAAAATGAATTTATTTCATTCTTATTTGCTTTATGTGAAACTAATTATATTGCAAATTGTTTGCGAACGCAATAAAAAAAAGGATGCAATGACTAAACCCTTAGCAGAGTGCAGGAATGGTGATCCCCACTTTTTTCTGGATGTCGAGAAGCATGCTCATTTCATCTTGCGAACATAGTGTCAAAGCTTTGCCGGTTTTTCCGGCTCTTCCGGTTCGCCCAATACGGTGGACATAAGTCTCGGGTACATCTGGCAGATCGTAATTGATGACGAGAGGCAAGTCTTGGATATCCAATCCTCGGGCCGCAATATCCGTGGCAATCATCACGCGTGTTTTACCGGATTTGAAATTTGTGAGCGCATTTTGGCGCGCCGTTTGTGATTTATTCCCATGGATAGCTTCACTTCCGATTCCGGCTCGGCACAAGATGCGGGCAATCCGGTCGGCGCCGTGTTTTGTTCGGGAGAACACTAAAACGGAATCCTTTTGTGCCTCTTTTACTAAGGACACCAATAATTTCCGTTTATCTTCCTTTTCCACATAATAGACAAACTGTTCGATCGTCTCCACTACCGATGATTCAGGAGTGATATCAATTCTAATGGGTTTATATAAAATAGATTTAGAAAGCGCAGCGATCGGCGGCGGCATAGTAGCTGAAAAGAAGAGAGTTTGTTTTTTCTTCGGCAATTTCATCAATACGCGTTTGATATCATGAATAAAACCCATATCCAACATCCTGTCGGCTTCATCCAACACGAAATGTTCAACAGCATCCAATTTCACAAACCCCTGGCTAATAAGATCTAACAATCTTCCCGGCGTAGCGATCAGAACATCAACACCTTTTTTCAACTTTTCAATCTGCGGATTTTGATTCACTCCGCCAAAGACCAGACCATGTTTCACATTTGTGTATTTTGCATAATGCCGGAAACACTCTTCTATCTGGATCGCCAATTCCCGCGTAGGAGTTAGCACCAACGCTCTTATCGGACGTTGTTTCCCTTGGTGTTGTTGTTTATAAAGTTGTTGTATGATCGGTATCGCAAAAGCCGCGGTTTTTCCGGTTCCGGTTTGCGCACAGCCCAATATATCGCGGCATTCCATGGCTGGCGGAATTGCTTTTTCCTGTATTGGCGTAGGCTTTATGTATTTTTTTTCATCCAAAGCCTTTAAAATCGGCTCGATAATATTTAATTCTTGAAAAGTCATTTTTGTATATTAAAACTTTAAATTCGTACTATATAACTGTTTGGTTTTTCTTGTCTGACAAGAAAATTAAGATTAAGAAGGAATATTGTGAAAGGTTGTCTAAATGCGGTATAAAAGATAAGTCCACTAAAAATCATTCTGTCCTCAAATCGGGGGCAAAAGTACAACAATTGTTTGAATAAATGTTTTTTACATCAATAATTCAGTAAATACAACAACTATACAAATGACAACCGGGTGAAAATGAGTATAACGAAAAAGGGGAAGAGTGATGATAGAAAGATAAATGCAGGAAACCGGTTGCCATTCTATCATACGGCAAAGATAATATTTTTTATAAATGTTTTACTATTTGTTTTGAATTATTTTTAGATAGTATGGAAACACAAAAATAGTATCTTTGCGCACTAAATTTTGAAATGATGGAAAACAACCTATTAGCAGAAAAAGTAAAATCAATTATCGAACAAATACGTCCCTATTTGCAAGCTGACGGCGGCGATATCGAATTTGTAGAATTGACTTCCGACAATATCGTGAAAGTAAAATTGCAAGGTGCTTGTGGATCTTGCCCTCACGCAAAAGTCACACTGAAGCAAGGTGTTGAAAGCACCATCAAAGAACATCTTCCGGAAATCGTGCGAGTGGAAGATGTGGTTTTAGGTTTCTAAATTATTATTTTTATGGGTTTAAAATGTGGAATCGTGGGGCTTACCAATTCTGGTAAGACTACCTTGTTTAATTGTATATCTAACACGAAAGCGGCAATTACCGACTTCGCTTACAGCACCAATAAATCCAACATTGGCATTTGCTCTGTTCCGGATCAGCGGTTATCGCATATCAACACGTTCATTAAAGCTGAAAAATTAGTTTATGCGACATTGGATATCGTTGATATTCCCGGACTTGCAAAAGGTGCCAGTCAAGGAGAAGGCATCGGAAACAGTTTTTTGGGTGATGTTCGTCAATGCGACGCATTGATTCATGTGCTCCGTTGTTTCGACAACCCCAACTTGCCTCATGTGGAAGGTTCGGTGGATCCGGTACGCGACATTGAAATCATCGACTTCGAGTTACAAGTGAAGGATTTGGAACAAATCGAACGCAAAATCCAAAAGGTTGAAAAAGCCGCGAAGGTGGGCGATAAAAATGCAAAACGCGATCTGGAGGTTTTAATAAAATACAAAAATCACATCGAAGATTTTCAAAATGTCAGGACGTTAGAGGCTACCGACGAAGAAAAATCCGTAGTGAACGACATGATGTTACTGACTGCCAAATCGATGATGTATGTTTGTAATGTTAACGACGAAGACACGGTGAACGGCAATGCTTACGTGGAAAAGGTGCGGGAATATTTAGCGCCCGCAGGTTTAGAACCATTGGTGATCGCTGGAAAGATCGAATCCGAAATTGCCGAGTTGGAAAGTGCCGAAGACCGTCAAGTCTTTTTAGAAGATGTAGGATTGACAGAACCGGGTGTGAATCGTGTGATTCGCGAAGCTTATAAGTTACTGGATCTCATCTCATTCTTTACTGTTGGCGGCAAAGAGAACCGAGCATGGACCATCCGCCAAGGAATGTCGGCGCCACAAGCTGCCGGTATGATCCACAGTGACTTAGAACGAGGGTTTATCCGCGCCGAGGTAATCAAATACGATGACCTTGTGGCATTAGGCTCCGAACTAAAATGTAAAGAAGCCGGCAAGCTCGCCGTGGAAGGGAAAAACTATATTGTGAAGGATGGAGATATCCTGCACATCAGGTATAATGTGTAGCTGAAGACTACTTCTTCTCCTTCTTTAACGCCGGATCTTTATTCGGATCGTAGTGAGGAATTTTATCTTTATTTATAATTGAATAGACTAATAGTCCGGCTCCTATAATTACAAACGGAATGCTCAGATATTGTCCGATGTCTAAGGTCATAGACAACTCTTTCTCCACTTGCACTTCTTTGAAAAACTCAATGATGAAGCGAGCGGCGAAAACCACAATGAGTAAAATACCGGTAGTTCTGCCCGGCGGAACATTCCCTTTTGCAATTTTGAAGTAGTAGAAAACCAATCCGATATATGTGAAAAGGTAGACAATCGCTTCGTAGAGTTGTGCAGGATGCCGTAGTGTACCACCAACTCCGTGTCCGCCGTATGCAAAATTAAACGCCCAGTTCACATCGGTGATGCTACCCACGATCTCGTGGTTGAACAAATTGCCGACCCGCACAAGCGTTGCGGCAATCATCACCGCCACCGCCACGCGGTCAAGCAACCAGAAGAAATTGATCTTGTGTTTCCTAACAAAATAGGTGACATAGAGGATGATGGCTATCACGCCGCCGTGGCTCGCCAATCCTTGATAGCCTATAAAATTCCAATCACTATCGAACGGGAGAATAATCTCCCACGGCGCTTCGATGAAATATTGGCGATCGTAAAAAAGGAAGTGCCCCAGCCTCAGCCCTATCAGCGTCCATAAAATACAATAGAAAGCAAAGTTATCCAATACCTCCTGTGGCACCTTTTCTAATTTAAATTCCTTGGCTAAAGTGAAGACTGCCAACGCAAATCCAACCAATAGAAAGATGCTGTACCATCTGACCTCTAAAGATCCTAAGGAAAAAGCAACCGGATTAACCGTCCAGTTTACGTATGCTAAAAAGTTATTCATCATGTAAAAAATTAAAGAGCACAAAAATATAAAAAACTAAGCTATCCGCTTATAAATGAAAATCTATTAGCTCAAAAAAACTTTATACTATTATTCTTTGTTTGCATTGTATCCGTTGTGGTTTTATTTGCTTGCCTACTCGAAGACTATCCCTTTCATCTTTGATCTTTAAACATCATCCTTACCGCAAAAGTGATAATCACAATACCGATGACCGACGAGATTGTCGGATATTCGCCCGGAAGCAGCAACCAACTCAACACACAGCCGGTCACGGGAACAATAAACTTCCACATATTTAACTCCGAAACTTTGACTCCCGGCTTCTGTAGCAAGCCATACCACAATGAAAAAGAGACTGCCGGGATAAGCGCTAACCAAATCAGTGCCCCGTAAAATTCAATGGGATAAAATTTTATTTCCGGTTTTTCCACAATGAAGGCGGTAAGAAGAAGCATGAGTCCGCCGGTGAAGTTGGCAAATGAGGTGAGCACTAATGGTGAAATGCTATACTCTTTCTTTTTCACTACCATAATATTGGTATAGCTACCTATGATATTACTCGAAACCAGTAATACAACACCGAGATAAAATTGAGGATTAGTCTGTGTGATATCGCCTTGTGTGAAACTGATGAAGATGATGCCCGCCATCCCCAGCGCGATAGCCAGCATTTTGCGGAGCGTCATCTTATCATCTTTTAGCGTGAGATGCGCCATAATGGCTACAAAGAGTGGTCCCGCCCCAATGATGATCGAGGAAATTGCCCCCGGCACCCGATTCAGCCCCATAAAGAAAAGTCCATATTGCAAAAAGGTCTGCACGAATCCAAAAAGCAACATGAATTTCCAGTATTTCAATGCATTACGCCAATCCTCTTTTTTAATAATGATTACGGGAAGAAGCAACAACCCCGCCAATGTGAACCGTAGTCCCGAAAGGTAGATAGGTGGTGCATATTCAAACCCGATCTTAGCTCCCGCAAATGCGGAACCCCAAAGGATGCAGGCAATGATGGCTTTAAGGTTTGAGGATTTCAATGATTAATGGTGTTATTATATTATCTATCCGAGACTGTCGCACGCCCATTGCACCCAACTTCGCATTTTACGGTTAGAGAAATCACACTTTTGAGACAGTCCTTATTCCCACTCTATCGTTGCCGGTGGCTTTGAACTGATATCATAAACCACTCTATTTATGCCTTTTACTTTATTGATGATCTCATTGGAGATACGACCTAAGAAGTCGTAGGGGAGTTTGGCCCAATCGGCTGTCATACCGTCGGTGGAGAGGACAGCTCGGAGAGCCACGGCATTCTCGTAAGTTCGTTCGTCGCCCATCACTCCCACCGATTGGATTGGGAGGAGGATCGCACCGGCTTGCCACACTTGATCGTACAGCCCGTCGCTTTTCAAACCCCCGATAAAAATATCGTCAGCCTCTTGCAGCATGCGCACTTTCTCCGGTGTGATATCGCCCAAGATACGCACGCCCAGTCCCGGCCCGGGAAAGGGATGTCGCTGAATCAACGATTCGGGGATTCCCAGCGCCTTACCCACACGGCGAACCTCATCCTTGAACAACAGATGCAACGGCTCAACCACTTTGAGATTCATCTTCTCCGGCAATCCGCCCACATTGTGGTGCGATTTGATGACCATCCCTGTAATCGAAAGGGATTCAATACGGTCAGGGTAAATCGTGCCTTGCGCCAACCATTTGATATTTTCTAATTTATGTGCCTCTTCGTCAAACACGTCAATAAAGCCTTTGCCGATAATTTTCCGTTTGGTTTCGGGATCGGTGACATCTTTCAATTCGGCGTAAAAACGTTCCGCCGCAGGAACTCCCTTCACGTTTAATCCCAATACTTTATAATTCTCCAATACCGTCTCAAATTCATTTTTCCGAAGCAATCCATTATCCACAAAAATGCAGAAGAGATTTTCACCGATTGCCCTATTGAGTAGCACTGCCGCTACCGTGGAATCCACACCGCCAGAGAGCCCCAGAACTACCCGGTCATCACCCAGCTGTTCCTTCAATTCCGCCACTGTGCTTTCAATAAATGAATCGGGTGTCCAGTCTTGTTTGCACTGGCAGATATCCTTCACAAAATTGTTGAGGATGACCATCCCGTCCTCACTATGGTAAACCTCAGGGTGAAACTGAACGCCAAAAGTCACCTCGCCCTCAATGCGATAGGCTGCCACTTTTACCTCTTTGGTGCTGGCAATCACTTTAAAATTATCGGGGATATCCATGATTGTATCACCATGCGACATCCATACCTGGCTATTCTCGCGAATGCCGTGCATCAACAGATCATCGTGAACAAAAGAGGAGATGTGTGCCCGACCGTATTCACGCGTGCCGCAAGAGCCTACTTTACCTCCGGAGATATGTGCCAAATACTGAGCTCCATAACAAATACCCAGCAAAGGATATTTACCCCGGATCCCACTCAAATCGGGTTTGAACGCATCGGGTTGATTCACTGAAAACGGACTGCCTGAAAGGATCACACCTTTGATACCGTCTGTTTTTTCAGGAAATTTATTGTATGGTAAAATCTCACAGTATGTATTTAATTCTCTAATTCTTCGCGCGATGAGTTGGGTGTATTGCGAACCGAAATCTAAAATGATTATTTTTTCTTGCATAATGTTGTATTGATGATCTTTTGTATGGTTTCAGGGTATAATTGATGTTCTAACTGGTGGATTCTAGTTTCAACCTCTTCGATGGTCTCACCCTCGTTAACGTGGAAACAATCCTGTGCAATGATTTTTCCGGTATCTATTCCGGTATCAACATAATGAATGGTAACGCCGAATACTTTCACGCCATATTGATAGGCTTGGTCAATGGCATGTAGCCCCGGGAAAGCGGGCAGTAGTGAAGGATGGATGTTGATGATCCGGTTCTCGAAATGGCTCATCAATACCGGACCGATAATGCGCATATAACCAGCCAATACTATCAGTTCAATATTCTTCTCTTTCAACAACCTCGTGATTTCCAATTCATAAACTTCCTTTGCCGGATAATCTTTAGCGAAAAAGGAGAATATTTCGATATGATGGTTCTTTGCCCGCTCGATAGCGTAGCAATCCGGCTGATCACTGACGAGCATCGCAATTTCCGCATCCAATCGTTCTTCAATGATTGCCTGTTGAATTGCTTCAAAATTAGAGCCATTACCGCTGGCAAAAACTGCAATCTTCATCATTTCCAATCCCTCATTTTTCATTTATCGTTTATCGTTTTGTTTCTACTTCACTTTTCCGTCTATTAGCTGACAACAACGCCTTCCTTATCCGTAATTTTTCCGATAACCGTCGGTTCTTCGCCAAATTCTTTCAGCGTTTCAATAGCCTTATCCGCATCTTGTGGATCTACCACGATAACCATCCCGATTCCCATATTGAAGATATTGAACATCTGGCGATGGGGTATTGCTCCTAATTTTTCCAGGAAATCGAAAACAGGGGGTTTGGTCCAACTCTGTTCATTGATTTCCACACCTTGCCCCTCTTTCAACACGCGCGGGATATTTTCATCAAAGCCGCCGCCGGTGATATGGCAAATAGCGTGCACATCAATCTTTTGCAATAGTTGTAGCACCGGTTTCACATAGATTCGAGTGGGGGTAAGCAGCACTTCGCCCAATTTACCGTTCAGCTCGGGATAGTGTTGCTGCAAATCCAATTTATTATCTTTCAGAATCACCTTGCGCACTAATGAAAACCCATTGGAATGCACACCCGACGACGGCAATCCGATCAGCAAGTCGCCGGTTTTCACTTTCGAGCCGTCGATCAGTTTGGATTTTTCCACAGCGCCCACGGTAAATCCCGCAATGTCATACTCATCTTCGGCATACATGTCGGGCATTTCTGCCGTTTCACCGCCGATCAATGCACAATCCGCCATAACACAACCTTCGGCAACACCCTTCACAATCTGTTCTATCTTCTCCGGAAAATTTTTCCCCACAGCAATATAATCGAGAAAGAAGAGGGGCGCCGCACCTTGCGCCAGCACGTCGTTCACGCACATAGCCACCACATCGATACCGATGGTGTCATGCTTATCCATCATGAATGCCAGTTTCAACTTGGTACCCACGCCATCGGTTCCACTAACCAGCACGGGTTCTTTCAAGTTCAGCAAAGAGAGGTCAAACATCCCGCCAAAGCTACCGATATTGCCCATCATTCCCAATCGATGGGTTCTGGAAATATGTTTCTTGATTCTTGCCACGGATTCATAACCCGCCTCCAGATTCACACCGGCTTTTTCGTAAAATTGTGCCATTTAAACAATGTTTTATGATTAAAAATTGAAGTCGCGAATTTACGAAATAACAAAGAGAACGCAGATACCTTTATTGAAATAAATTTCTCCGCGTTCTCTTTGAAAGTCTCCGCACTATTGCGGTTATTTTTTACTATTCTACCACAATCTTCTTCACTGCCGCCTGTTTTCCGCAATTAAAATGCACAAAATAAAGGCCGGGAGCCAAATGACTCACGTCGATTGTGATGTTGTTGGAATTAACAGTTTCCGCCTTGCAAGCTCTTCCGTAGCTGTCATAAACAACAATGTTTTGAACATCGATATCATCACCGGTAATCCGTACAAAAACGAGGTCTTTCCCGGGATTCGGATAAAGTTCTATTCTATTGTTTAATGAGAGTACCGGAGAAATACCGTCTTCGATAATGATGGGAGAGTTTGTGGTAAAATATACCTCGCTACTCCAAAGGCTGGTAGAATCTTCGCACAACGAAGCCATTTGCAACGCATACGTGGTTGCGCTGTCCAATTCGGTCAACGTATAGGTTGTCTGGTTGCAGTCGGATTCGCATTCGATAGTAATCCATTCGCTACCGGCAGCTTTTTTATAGCGGATCTTCCAACCGATTGCATTTTCAGTCATCGTCCAAGTAACAGTAGCTGTATCCACAAGTGGTGTAACTTGAATGGTTGTAGGCGCATCACAAGGATCAACTATGATGATGGGGATCAGCTCAAAACGGGCTTCCAAGGTATGGTTCTTTTGCACATTTGTGAAGGTATAGCTGCTTGTCGTGTCAATACTTTCTCCATCAATTAACAAATCTGACATATAATATCCATCTTCTGTCAACATAGTGAAGGTGGCGTTTTCACCTCCAAAAACAGCGATCGAATCGGGAGTAACGGAGCCGCCTGTGCTTGCCGTTGCCAAGATGGTGTACCGTCTGATCGTATCGATGGTGATATCGTCTATAAAATACGAATAACCTGAAGCAAGCGCTCTGTGTCTCAATGCAATATGATTTCCTGCGCCGCTAACTGCTTCTGCTTCGTCTAACGCAACGGTCACTCTTTTCCAGCCACCACCTGGCGTTACCGAAACCTCTTTGATCATCTCGAATGTGGAGAGGTTTGAAGGATCGCTCATCACACCCACTTGGATGAATCCGGCTTGTACACTTTCACATCGCAAAGCAAATGAAACAGACAGCATGGCAATATCCGCATCAATTTGCGGGGAGACTAACGTAGCTCGTGTTGCTGAACCTGCACTGCCGGCAAACTCTACACTTTGCCAAGGGCTTTTGGATTGTGCCGTCGTTATTTGGGGATAAGTGACACCCCAGGAAGTAAACGTTTCCGGTGTGCTCCAACAAACCGGGATATATGTACTGGAATCAAACCCTTCCGTGTAAGGCAGGGTTGCTATTGAGTGGCAAGAGGTTGTAAATTCGTAAGGTCCTGCCCATTCGCTTTGTATGCCGTCACATTCGGTATACACATAAAACACATAGTTAGTTGCGGGTTTCAAGTTCTGTAACGTATCGCAGGGTGTCGAAACAGCGTATACTGTATCCACCGCACTTCCTACTTCAGCATATCTCACTACCCAATCGGTATTTTCACCGCCATCCCAAGTGAAAACGGCAGAGGTCAACTGCACATCGGCGAGACTAACATTCGTCGGTGGAATACAGGGGGAAGCAAAATCAATTTCCACATCATCAATATAGCAATGATTTAAATAACTTGTTTCTCCTCCTGACTGCCATCTGAAAGCGATAAAACGGCCATTCGTATCCGCATCGTGTTTATTCAGATAGGCGGTCACGTTTTGCCAACTATCTGTTGTTTGGGGTGTAACCGTGTATAGTGTCGTGAAGGATTCCGTATCTGTGGCGGAGGACATTACGCCCACTTCCAAATTAAGTGATCTGTTAACGTGCATTTTAAATTTAACATACAATGAAGATATGTCATACGTAGAGTCCATCTTAGGCAGCACCACGTGACCGGGTGTATAAAATGTACTTCTCATCCTTAATGAGTTAGGGCCGGATGAGAATGCGGAATTCTGGCTGGAAACAATGGGTCTGTTGTCTGCGGCAGGGAATCCGGTCCAGCAATAAGGAACTGATCCGGTGGGATCAGAGTCAAAGTTCCGTTCGTATGGCACACCGATCTCTGTACAAGAAGTATAGAAAGTGTTGGTTATCCACCCCGATTCAAAATCTTCACCACAAACGGCTTTCACCCGAATTTCGTAGTAGGAGGAGGGTTCCAAGTCGGAAATGAAAGTTACCAAATCGTAGATATCGTCAAGTGGCGACCAATCTGCCTCGCCATACAAGCGCATTTCCGCCTCCCAGGCATTTGCGCTTCCCGGATTGGTGATCGTAAGTGTGGCGGAAGTTTCACCGGTTCCCGCAATAGTATACGCCGGTTCCGAACAAACACTACTCTCAGTATCGCAACTGATAAATTTAATGTTGTTTCGGTATTTTGCTGTTTCCGGATCATTCGGTGGGGAAGCCGGATCATAATTATTCGGGGTTGTCTGATAATAATCATCCACATCAAGAGTAAGGAGGTCACTGATTGTGTGAGTAAGAAAGGTTTGAGAAGTTGCACTACTCTGAGGTGCGCCGGTATTATCATCAATCGCCACTACAATATTGCTGGTCCCATTATATTGAAATACCGAATCTAAATTGATCACGGCCCAATTGTCTGTCGCGCCACTTCGGAAAGTCATATCGCCCTCATATACCTTTTTCAGCTCCGACAGAGGAAGCCATGCTGATGTTGATGCGAAAGCATCTGCGGTTGTATATCCCAAATAAACGGTTATATTTCTCTTTGTTTCAAGAGAGCCTGTATATTGGAAAGCTATACCGGTAATATCCATCTCTTCACCTCCAAGCTCCGTATGTGTATACAACTGCTGGCTATAGGAATATCTACTTGATAAATTCACAGGAATAACGGATCTTTTATCTGTTCCCGCACCCACTATTACTCCATTTTCAGCCATACAACGGGTACGAAAATCAACAGTCTTTCCATCAGTATAGTCTCCATCGCCACAATCAACAGAAACAGTTATGGCATAACCGGTTCTTTCATTCAAGGAGGTAATTTCGTAAGTCGTCGTATCTGTAAAATCATAACCCGCTGTTCCTGTGATTTCCTCTACCCACTCTATACGGTAGCTCTCCGGGGTTCCAATCTCTCCCGGTGTCCAGGATAGCTCCATTGTTGAGCTGGTAACATTTCCCAAATGGATAGTGGCCACTTCGCTGCAAGTCTCAATCTCTCCAAGCTCCTCAATCAAAAGATCATCTATAACAAAACTCTGGCTAACGTCACCCATAACAAACTTAAATGCAATGAAGGCACCACCTTCATCGTAATTCAAGAAATTGACACTTTTTGTTGCCCAAGCACCATGTGAGGTGTAATTATTGGCGGCAACCGTATCAACCGGCGTAAAAGTCTCCAGATCACTTGTCTCCGAAACAACCCCAATAATAAATAATCCGGGAGCACCATTGCCTTGGCTTGTATTTTTCCAATTGAATGAAAGCTTATAATGACTCATGGGATACCCCGTTGAAATCATGGGCATAATCGCTATAACAGAATCTCCATTAGCAGAGGTGAACTTCAATTCCTTAGAACCACTCCAATTAATATTGCCTATAGAGACATTAGTAGAACTTCTAGTCCAACAATCCGGAAAAGAATTTGTGGAATAGGAACTGAAATCTTCAAAATAAGAAGTTTCTATTTCCTGTATCACGCAGGTGTCCTCTTGCGCCATTAGCGTGTTGGCACACAGCAGAAAAAGAATAAGTGTTGTAAATAAATAAATTAGTCTTTTCATTGTTAACTTGTTTTGTTAGTTATTGAATAATAATAGTTTGGCTTTTTTTCTTTTAAAAAAGTCGGCAAAAATAGTCTTTTAAATTGAAAGTAAAGACAGATGCGAGGCGTTTTTTCCATATTGCCATCTGAGGGTGTTATCTAAATCTTATTTTGATTAGAAATTATGTCCAGTTCATCAAAAATACCGCCAAATAAAATAGAACGCCTCCATCCCGTTAGGGATGGTCGTTCGGTAGCAAGATGGTCGTTCGGTAGCAAATGGCATCCGTTGAAACAATATTATTCCGATAGGAATATTACAAAATAAAAATATGTAATATATAATTAATATTTAAATTTAATTAC
>JAJDJJ010000021.1 GCA_030267125.1 Bacteroidales bacterium OttesenSCG-928-B11 | reverse complement strand
TTTCAATCTGTCTATATCCGTGCGGCGAGCATTGCCGCGGTTGTCATGTTGCTTCTCAATGTGTGGCGTGCCTCTTTTATCCGGCACCCGTTCATAGCAAACGAAACCTGGCGATTTAAAGTGGTTTACCTGACCTGTTTCGCCTATTTAGTCATCGATCTGCTGATAGCACCTTCTCATCTGCTGGAGCATATTTATATGGAGGCGACACTTGGATATGATGTACTACACGCTATCTCTCTCAACTGGGTAGTACTCGCCGGCATCGCGATCGGCTCTATCTTTACTTACAAAACTTTTGCTCAGCGGAAATGGGCTTATAAAACCATGAACTTGATTGCTCTTTCCTCCATCGTCATTTATCTGCTCATTTCATATTTCTCTATCGATTATAATGTATCCAAAAGCTCGCTGATCCTTCCGTTATTTTTGCGAGGATTCGGTTATGCCATTATCTCAATATGTTTTTTAACCATCCTTTCTAGAATTCCTTTTCAGAACTTTTTCCAATCCTTATCGGTACAGGCATTTTTCAGCGCCGGCATCGGAGGCGTATTAGGAACCGCCATATTAGGGAGGGCTTTAAAGATTACAATGAAGCGAAACAGCATGCTGCCCGGAGCACAGCTGGATCATGTAAACCCGTTAGCAGTGCAACTCCCACCCGGCGAACTTTATGGTACTTTACAACAACAAGCGCTGATAGTTTCCATGAAAGAGTTGTATGGTTGGTTGGTCATAATCGGAATCTTCTGTATACTGATATTGATGATAAAAGAGAGTGATCTCCGCCCGAAGCACGCCCTGCATCCTACTTACAGAGCTATTCGCAGACGAATAAAGAGAGAGTTGAAGTTGACGAGAGAATGAGGGAACGAGACAGGGAAATATTCTTCAACTTTCTAATTTTCCCGTCCACTTGTTCTCTTGTATTCCTGTTTACCATTCCATCATTCTTCCGGAACCAACCTCATCAACGTCATCTCACTACGTGTTCCCAAACGGACGGGTGCAAAGATTGTCCCGATACCTTCGGAAACATAGATAGCCATATTTTCGTTCGATTTTTGAAAATTGTCAATGTGCTGACGATTTTCACATTAAATTCGTCAATAGAAATACTATCTTTTAAAAAAGCCTATCCTAATGCAACATTTGATGTGGTAAACAAGAGTAATTATTTAGACTATATCTAATCCGCAATCAAAGTGGCTTGCGTGCAACGGGTTACTGTTACTTCCACATAATCGCCGATTTGATGGTTCCCTTTGGGGAAGACGATGACCTTATTTTGACTGTTTCGTCCAAAAAGTTGCTCCTCTGATCTTTTTGAAAAACCCTCAACTAAAACCGTAAAAGTCTTACCCACATCTTGTTGGTTGCTTTCCAGCGATAGTCGTTGCTGTGTATTCATCACTTCGTCGAACCTCCGGGCTTTCACCTCTTCGGGTACATCATCTTCGAAATCCTTTGCTGCTTTTGTTCCTTCGCGGACAGAATATTTGAACATATAGGCTGAACTATAACCTACTGTTTCCATCATCTTCAACGTGTCTTGGTGATCTTCTTCCGTCTCACCACAGAATCCCACGATGAGGTCAGTGGTGATGGAACAGTCGGGGATCATTTTCTTGATTGCTGCAATGCGTTCCAAATAGTAGTTGCCGTCATACACCCGGTTCATTTTTTTCAGCATCCGGTCGCTGCCCGATTGCACGGGGAGGTGGATATAGTTGCAAATATTTTCGTAATTGGCAATTTTTTCAATTAAACTGTCAGAAATATCTTTCGGATGCGAAGTGGCAAACCGGACACGAAGTTTGGGGGAGAGTTGTGCCACCATCTCGATCAATGAGGCGAAGTCTATCGCCCGGCCGTCATCTTCTTTCCAGTGGTACGAATTTACATTTTGTCCCAATAAAGTTACTTCCTTATATCCTTTATCTAATAGTTGTTGTGCTTCATGCAGGATTGTTTTCGGGTCGCGGCTGCGTTCCCGACCGCGGGTATAGGGCACCACACAGTAGGTACAGAAATTATTGCACCCCCGCATAATCGAAATGAAAGCTGAAACCCCGTTGCTGTCGTACCTGACCGGATCAATATCGTCGTAAGTCTCTTGGATAGAAAGGATCACGTTGAAGGCACTCTTACCTTCCGAAGCTTCTTGGATCAGATGTGGCAGAGTTCGGTAAGCATCCGGGCCGGCAATGAAATCGAGGGTGTGCTCTTCATTTAACAGCCTCTCTTTCAGTCTTTCAGCCATACAACCAAGTAATCCCACGATCATGCGTGGATTCTTTTTCTTCAACGCCGCCAATTCTCGCAAGCGTTTGCGGATACGCTGCTCGGCATTATCGCGCACAGAGCACGTATTCATCAGGAATAAGTCGGCGGATTTCGGATCGGTTGTTACAGTATAGTTTTCAGAGAGGATTGCCGCTACCACTTCACTATCAGCGACATTCATCTGGCAACCATACGTTTCGATGTATAGATTTTTCATGCCGCAAAAATAGTGCTAAAAATCATAAATCGGCAGTTTGAATATAAATAGTCGCAGATCTTCTAACAATTTCCCAAAAAAATTGTTACACCAAGACCAAGAAATAGTATCATGGCATTCATAGATTATTATAGTATTCTGGGAGTGGATAAGAAAGCCTCTGCCGAGGAAATTAAGAAGGCTTATCGAAAGATGGCGAGGAAATATCACCCCGATGTAAACCCGAATGATCCGGCTGCACAATCTAAGTTTCAGCAGATTAACGAGGCAAATGAAGTGTTGAGTGATCCGGAGAAACGGAAGAAGTATGATGAGTATGGCGAAAACTGGAAACACGCCGATGAGTACGCACAGGCACGCCAACAACAGTCGAGAAACGGCGGTTTTGCATCGGGATATGGCGCTGGCGGTTATCAACAGGGTGGCTTTTCAACCGAGGATTTCGGCAGTGGTGGTGGCTTTTCCGATTTTTTTGAAAACCTTTTCGGCGGTGGTGGCGGTTTCAGCAGGGGGCGGACATCGCGCGGTTACCGAGGTAGCGACTACAATGCAGAACTTCATCTTTCACTACGGGATGCGGCAGTAACCCATAAGCAGACCCTCTCGGTCAATGGGAAAAATATTCGGATTACAGTTCCGGCAGGTATTGAAGATGGCCAGGTGATCAAATTGAAAGGCCAAGGCGCACCTGGTGCGAGCGGCGGTCCGCACGGCGACCTCTTCATTACCTTCGTTATACAATCCGATCCTAACTTCCTTCGGAAAGGCAATGACCTTTATACCGCCGTGGATCTGGATTTGTACACAGCAGTGCTGGGTGGTGACATTATGGTTGACACATTGGATGGCAAAGTGAAAGTGACTGTCAAACCTGAAACCCAAAATAACACGAAAATCAGACTCAAAGGCAAGGGATTTCCTGTCTATAAAAAAGAAGGGCATCACGGAGATCTGTTTGTGACCTATACTATTAAAATTCCCACAAATCTAACCAACGAACAAAAAGAGTTGTTTGAGCAATTGGCAAAATCATAATTTGAAACCATGGAACGAGAATACATATTATTAAAGGAATATTATGACAACAGCGATGTCGACGCCGAATTTATTCTTCTACTGCGGGAAGAAGGCTTGTTAGATATCAAAGAAGAAGGGGATGAGAACTACCTGCCTGTCGAACAATTGAAACAGTTGGAGTTCTTTTCACATCTGTATTATGACCTGTCAGTCAATGTGGAAGGTATCGATATCATCAATAACTTATTGAACGAAATGAATGGCATGCACCGGGAGATGAATACGATGCGTCGTCAATTGGACTGCCATAATTCCCTGTTGGATGAATATTTCGAGAATGTATAGAACTATTTCAGTTATGTGTTGTTATAGATAATAAAAATACCAAAAATATAAAATTATAAACCAAATTAAAATTTAAGATCATGGGACAAGTAACAAGAGAAATTGCGAAATTAGACGTTGACAAGTTGTTGGAAATGTTAAATGCTGCACTTAGCGAAGAGTGGTTGGCTTATTATCAATATTGGATCGGCGCACGCGTTGTGGAAGGCAAAATGCGCTCGGCAGTGGAAGCTGAACTATTGGAGCATGCTAACGAAGAGTTGGAGCATGCAGAAATGATAGCCGAAAGAATCATCCAACTCGGTGGCACGCCGGTTCTTTCACCGGACGAATGGAGCAAATTGGCGCACTGCAAATATGCCAGGCCGGATGACACTTACGTAACCGCTATTTTGAATGATAATTTGGGCGGCGAAAGATGCGCGATTAAACGATATCAGGAAATTGCAGAATTTACATTCGGCAAAGACTATATCACCCACAAAATGGCTCTATCCATCCTTGAAGACGAATTAGAACATGAACAAGAAATCGAAGATTGGTTGAACGACATCGAGGTTTCCATTGACCACCGTGGCAGATAGCCCTTTATTTTAAACATACTTACAGACAGGGAAAACCGCCGATAACAAGGCGGTTTTTTCGTTTACGAGACAAATAAGACATAAAATTACACTATTTTTGCACCCTTTCTAAAATGAAAAACTACGAGATTATAATCGGAAGATGAAATTAATAACTAGGACATTAGAGGTTTTTGGCGAGTATATCCTTTTTTTGGGCAAAGTGTTCCGCAAACCCGAAAAAGGAAAGATATTCTTCAATAAATTGATCAGTGAAATGGATATGATGGGCGTCGGCTCATTGCTTATCGTTGCCATCGTTTCCATTACCATGGGAAGTGTTATCACAATTCAAACCGCCTTGCAAGTTGAAAGCAACTGGATCCCGCATTGGACTGTGGGTTTCACAGTGCGCACTTCGGTAGTGATGGAGCTTTGTCCCACCATCATCAGTCTTTTGTTAGTGGGGAATTTAGGGTCGAGGATAACCTCTGAAATTGGCAGTATGAAAGTGACAGAACAGGTTGATGCATTAGAGGTCATGGGAATCAATTCCGCATCTTATTTGGTGCTTCCCAAAATTATCTCCGCCTTGATCGTGATTCCGTTGTTGAT
The DNA here is from genome assembly GCA_030267125.1 of Bacteroidales bacterium OttesenSCG-928-B11. Lineage (GTDB taxonomy): Bacteria > Bacteroidota > Bacteroidia > Bacteroidales > WCHB1-69 > JAGVVH01. The sequence continues at coordinate 27,019 of JAJDJJ010000021.1, read as the reverse complement.
CATCATCAGTATTTTTTTCGCCCTATTCGGCGGATATATCACGGTTTTGATCGTACAGATGATCCCTATTTACGATTTCGTTGATGGCTTGACTTCTTTTTTTAGAATGTATGACGTTTATTATGCTTTAACGAAGACCTTTATTTTTGCATTTGTAATGTCTTCTGTGTGTTCTTTTTATGGTTATCGCATAGAGGGCGGCGCACTCGAATTGGGGAAAGCTAATACGCAAGGTATTGTAGTCGCCAGTTTCATTATCCTTGTTCTCAATTTAGTAATAACACAGGTTATGTTATAAAATCATGATTGAAGTTAAAAACGTTTCCAAATATTTCGGGGATAAAAAGGTGTTGGATAATATATCCACACAGTTTTATGAAGGGAAAGTAAACTTGGTGATTGGACGTTCAGGATCGGGTAAAACCGTTTTAATGAAATGTTTAATCGGGCTTTTATATCCGGAAGAGGGTGATATTTTATACAGCGGACGAAACTTCAACCTGCTGAGTGATGACGAAAAAAAACAGCTCCGCACCGAAATGGGCATGGTTTTCCAAGGTTCCGCGCTTTTCGATTCGATGACGATTCAAGAAAACGTGATGTTCCCGTTGGATATGCTTACGGATCAGAGTTTTGAAGAAAAACTCGAACGAGTTAATTTTTGCTTGCAACGAGTAGATCTTTCCGGTTCTAATGGCTTGTATCCTGCGGAGTTAAGCGGGGGAATGAAGAAGAGAGCAGCCATTGCGCGGGGAATCGCTTGCCAACCGCAATATCTTTTCTGCGACGAACCCAATTCGGGACTAGACCCTAAAACATCATTGCTTATAGATCAATTGATTACGGAAATTACACACGATTTCAATATGACAACCATTGTCAATACCCATGACCTCAATTCCGTCATTACAACAGGCGAAAATATTAACTTTATCTATGAAGGAGAGTTGGCATGGGTTGGAACTAAAGATAATATATTAATCAGTGATAATGAGTTGCTTAACGATTTTATTTATGCGCAGCCACTCACGCAAATGATTCGGAAAGGGTTGTAAATGAATTTAAATTGGTTAGATATCGTAATTATAGTTCCCTTAGCTTGGTTCGCTTTTGTTGGACTTAAAAACGGGTTAATCAAAGAGTTGATATCTATTGCTGCGTTATTATTAGGAATTTTCATTACCGTCAAATTTTCGGACGTCGTGGCGGGTTGGCTTGGCGATATGCAGCATGCCAAAAAAGTCGCTTTTTTCCTCACATTCACCGGTACGCTCATTGGTGTCTTCTTGATAGGGAAAATGGTGGAAGGTGTTACTAAATTAGTGCTCCCCTCATTCATAAATCATCTTTTCGGATTGCTCTTTGGCGCGGCAAAGGTGCTCGTCATCATGAGTGTGCTCATCTCTTTTATCACGATCATTGACCACAAGTCGATCATATTAACTCCGCATGCCAAATCATCGTCTTTGCTCTATCCTTTTGTGGAACCCATCTTTCCGCATTGCAAGGTTTGGGCATCTGAACTTATAGATAATGATGACGGTAAAGGAAGCCAACATCAATTATAAAAGCGAAGTAAAAATCTGTTCCAGATATTTTTTATCTATCTCATCAAAAGTATTGTACTGATCGCTATCAATATCTAAAACCATGGTGACATTGTCATTTTCCATTACAGGTACCACGATTTCTGATTTTGATTGACTGCTGCAGGCGATGTGTCCCGGGAATTGATCCACATTGGCCACAAGGATCGTTTCTTTATTTTCCCAAGCTGTTCCACAAACCCCTTTTCCGTATTTTATTCTCGTGCAAGCCATTGTGCCTTGAAAAGGACCTAAGACCAATTCGTCATCTTTCACCAGATAGAACCCGATCCAAAAAAAATCAAAATAACTTTTGATGATGGCCGTGATATTTGCCAAGTTAGCAATACGATCTGTTTCCCCTTCGACAACTGCTTTTATGGTTTTTAGCATCTCTTGATATCGTAACTCTTTATCTTGTAAATCAATATGTGTGATTTCTATTTCCATGAATTTTTATTTTTAAATCAAAATAGTCATCGACAAAAATAGTTTTTTCTGAAGTACTCAGGGTGTCAATACACAATCTTTGATTGCATTGAAATATAAAAATAAAAATTTATTAATAAAAGTAGATAAATTAAATTATTGTATTATCTTTGTCGAATCAAAATCGTAAGACCATGAAGCATCTAAAGAAGGAAAAAATCATTGAAATGAATAAAATTGATTTTATAAATCGTTTAAATTCAATATATTATTTGGGTAAGAACAATTTAAGTGTTTTGGGCTTCTGTATTTATCCAAGCGATGCGGAAGCCTAATAATATAATAAATCACTATAACAACTAATAAATATCTAAAACAACTAAAAATGAAAACTATTTACAAATTATTATTTCTGCTTTTGTTGACGTTTTTTGTGAAAGACAGTATGGGGCAAAACCGGGAAATTATTCAAGAAACCATTACGCAAACCCATTTCAACATTCCGAATGATCTTCATGCAAAGCTATCTCCCATAGATTTGTCTACCATGTCTGTAAAAGATGTGTGCAAAATTACCACGCAGGTTATTGATGAGGCCGGTTACTTGCATGTAGAAGAAAGAATCACTGATCCAGTCGATAATGCTGCGGACATGGAGTTTAAGGTGACTAAAATTGTCAGTAATGTAGACGGCATATCGCTTTTTAACTCTTTGGGCAAAGAACTCCGGCATACGAAACATGAGGAGAGTGTGGCTAATGAATATGTGATTAAAAATGAGTCTCTCAGGAATTTCGGTGTGTTTAACCATATTTTTGAAGTACCGATACGACAAACACATGATGAACTAATCAGAGCAGGGTATGCGGTCAAACTTGATGAGGCGGCACGTACGCTGCGAGCTGAAAACAGCCAGCAAATACTTCTCCTCGATTATAGGAACTATTTTTTTTCATACATGCTTCTTGATAAAAAGGGGTTAAAAGCAAGCCGGGTTACACAATATACATTATATGAAGGACACCTCATACCTGTTATTGAGAGCTATACTACGAATACCTACACGATGGATGACATTCCCGTTGCCCGCACTGAAGTGACGTTTACCACACATTATAGAATTATTGAACATGGAGAAACAATCTTGGAATATCACGATGAGCGTCTCTCTAGGACAAGTAAGGGACAGGTAAACATCCGTTCTATGGAGTATGCCGAAGAGGATGAGGGGTTTACTATTTATCCCAATCCGGCATCTAAAAAGATAAATATCGAACTGCCCTCTTTTATGGAAGGCGAAATCTTTGTCGAAATCATCAATTCATCCGGGATTGTGGTGTCTGCGGAAAAGGTAAAGAACAAGAGCAAAATCACATTTAACATATCTTCCTTACCTCCAGGTTATTATGCTGTCCGGTGCTATAATACCGCACATTCCCTGTCTAAACCCATCGTTATAACTCAATAAAAAAATAATCTCTTAAAACTAAAAACTATGAAAAAGATAATAATTTTTATTTTGATGCTGGTAGTATGCAAAGCATATAGCCAAATCCCTTTCACTTTCGACAGAAATATAGAAGCTAACACAAACAGAATAGATGAATCACAAGTGGAAATACTAGATGGGCAGGAGAAAATGCGCCGCCTGTTTTTCATACATGGCTTAGGTGGAGACGCTTCTTCTTGGAGTAAAGTGCCTGATGCTTGTCAAAATTCGGAGTTGAATATTGCGGGATTTCCTGCGAGAAAATGTCTTGCCACTACACTGGATTATTCCCATGCCACAGCCGCGAGTTTGCATTATGCCGCTATGACCGCACGCGATCAGATCAGCGCGGTCAATCTCGTTGATAATTCCGCTCGTAAAATGAATCCGAGAAGTGCGATTATGATCGGACATAGCCAAGGAGCTATGGTCGCTCGCGCAATTTTGCACAACGAAACGCTCGGCTACCCCCGACCTGTTTGGAATAAAGATTTTGGCGGCGCAATCTTCATCGCCGGCCCTTTACAAGGAGCTGCCATATTAAATAACCGAGATTATATTCCCTATATGCTCAACCATGCATGTGTGTCGTTAACCTCCGCCCAAAAAGATAAGAGATTCTTAAATGGCCTGCTCAAAGCTGTGCTGGGAAGAGATTATTTGTCAAATGCATGCGAATATCTTTCATTCGATATCCTCCCCATTTTCTTCAATAAATACTATGATAATATTACAAAAGATTATCTTGTTGGCTCAGAGTATCTTAGAGTGATGGATGAGGATGAACACGATAAAGAGTATTGTGAGACACCTAAAATTGCCTTTTATTGTGTGGAACCGCAAAGTAAGATCTTTTGGAGAACGGTGCAATGGCTGGTAAATGATCCAAATAAAGAAAATTATTTTTCCGCCAATGAGGACCTTACCTTTTATAAAGAAAAAATCCTCCCCATCGAAATGGATTATAGAATGACTCTTGCTGCGGCACAAACACAATTGAACAGCCTTAACAGTAATAGTTTATGGTTTTATTTGTCAGGGATGGGCATCCCATACTACCTGTTGAAGAAAAACAAATTGGAGAACACCATCAGTAGTTATACGCCAGGCGTTAGATGGTTCGAGGAAATTGATGAACAATGGCAAACGCTTATCGGCGCTGTCGAATTTGTCCCGAAGGCTAACGTAATACATGTCTGTTCGTGTCCCGGCATCCCTCCGTATGTTGTCCCTGGGCCTGAATATTGTGTTAGGGCAGGCTGTCAGGCCGTTAGCCTAAGTACTATTGTTTATCAAAAAATTGTACATGAAAATGACGGAATAGTGTGTGCCGAAACAGCGAAACACCTTAAATGTCCGACTTCCGAACCGGTAAGAATCAGTGAGACTTTTTTAAATAAGAATCAAGGTTCCTCGCACATGCAAATCCGAAATGATTATGGTATAAAAATGCATTTGAATAAAGCTTTTGAAGGTGATTACGGGAGGTTTTTTAAAATTACCACTTGGTGAGGCTGACATAGTAGAATGCAATTCAACCATACGATATCCATTGTTGATAGCTTGAAAAAACAGAAATGAGAATATTTACAAACATAAACCTATGGACCGAGCATGATTCAAAAATCATCCAAGTCAATGATTATTTGCCTTATGCGAGCTACATACGACCTTAAAATAAAAACATAACCGTATGAAAATTAGAATCATTCACTTCTTTTTCCTGCTTTTCCCAATCATTGCTGTTGCAGGATGCAGAAAACAAGTAGACCCTGTCGAAATTCCGCAGTTTTCCGGGGATACGCTGAAAATCGTATGGCAAACCAAGTTCTACAATGATCCCGAGCACCTTAGTCCTGAAACGCCTATTCTTTGGGGAGACTATTTGATTATTGGCGATACGGACAGCAAGAGATTGGGGAAACATGATCCCGGAATTAAGGTGGTGCATAAACTCACCGGCAAAAATCATCCCGCTTGGGATAAAGAACCCGGGGGTATCGTTTTGAAAGATCATAATTACATAAACCATTTCGGCCTGTGTGGAAATAATAATGAAATGCTCTTTGGTTCCAGTATGAAAACCCTCTATATGATTGACTTGAATTCCGGAAGTGTGGCTTGGAGAGAATCCAAAAACAATGAAATATACGGACACATCTTCTCGAATTTTATGGGAAAACCTGTTGGGGAGTATACGATATCCAATGATATTAACCGACCTAATCTCGAGCATTTGGTCGCCTGGGATTGTTACACGCGGGAAAAAAGGGTTCTTTGTAGTGTGGAACCGGAAGACGGTTACGCGCACTCTCTTGGCAGTCCTGCCGTAACAAAAAATGCAGAAGGAGACACACTGATTCTTTTCTTGGAAACGGAGTGGCATTTTGATTTGTCAAAGGGTCGCTTTGCTGCTTATTGTTATAATGTTACCAAGCAAAAATTGGAATGGCGGCACAAGGGATTTACTTCCACCGCGGAAGCTACCTACTATATTCCCGTTATCACAGACTGTGGGAAAGTTGTTTTTCAGGGTATGGGGAGTGTGAGTTGTTTTGATATAGCATCCGGTGAATTGTTGTGGCTTCGAGAGCCGTTGACATTACACACCGGTTTTGTCATGTCGCAGGGGAATCATGTTTTCGTATGGGATTATAAAGGTGCTATTTATTGTATAGATGCAAATACAGGTGTTTCCGTTTGGGAGAACAGAGATAGCAACATCGGACCTTATCTCTTTACGGATATGGCTATATACAAAGAGCGGTTATACTTTATCGGCTCTTTGCCGGGTGTGAGCAGTGGCCTGTTTTGCCTTTCCGCAAAAACGGGCGAGCAACTATGGATGAATGACGCTCACTATCCTTTCGGGGGTGTAGCCATTGATCAGGAGACCGGTTACCTGTATTTTATGTCTAAACTAAATCTGATTACCTGTATAGATTTGAATGATTATTAATATGCTTTAGACAACTGAAAACCCAACAGCAGGGAAGTGCAATCATTTGACAATCTTCCTTGCTGTTTTATTCCCTTTGGAGTCAGAGACAATCAAAATATACAGGGAAGAGGAAAAAGGAAAGGGGCGCTCTATTTTGTTAGCACCTGTATGTAATGAATAGTCAAATGATTGCAGGCATCGTCCATCCAAGCTGAAAACCTGGAAGTTGTAATCCCCCTCTTCTTCAGTGTGGATTGTCAGGGAGAGTTTTTCCCGGATTGGATTCACAACGTTTAGTAGAAGCTCTTTGCGGTTATTGTCAAAGATAGATGTTGTGGCATCGATTGCCAGATCCATCACCACGGGGAGATGGTCGGAGGCATTGAAGAGCGCATTGGCTACATTTGCCGGGAGGATCGTGTTCGATGGATTGTTGATGTCCCGGTTGAATCGGGAACCATCTTGTCCCACAGCATGGTAAGAATCATTCAACGATGTTACACCGTAACTGCCGTAATAGACAAACGGAGATACCAGAATAAAATCAAAGCGGTCGTCTAAGCCTCCACTCGCAAAACAACTGCCACTTTCATACTGCGCATGTGTAGATTGGGTGTGAAGATCGGCAAAAAGGCCGTTGTTGTGCCACTCCCCCTCTTTATCTAAAGGATCATAGAAAGCAAATAGTGTGTTATCGTAGTACCGCAGCTTTTGGTAGGCAGGTTCCGAAGCACCATAAAGATTGAAATCTCCCGAGAAAACAAAATTCTCGAATTGTCCGCGTTGTTCTAAGGTAGTGAGTAATTTGGAAACCTGAACCTCACGGGCAGATTTATCCGAAGCTGCGCTTCCGGCTTTTAAATGAGCCAACAAGAAGGTGATAAAAACAGTGTCGCTATGGCTCAGATCCGGAGATTTATAATACAATTTGTAAGCATTAATGTCTCGGTACGAGGTGGAAATATAAAAATGGCTATGAAATGCTAACTTGCGGTTGTCGTAATATAACATGTTTGCAATAGTACCGCCGGAATAGTTTGTCAATGGACACGAAGAATAATAGTCCACACCATTCGTATTCAACACATTATTTCGGAAACGATCAACGTAGGTGATATTACTACCCATTTCGCATACACACAAAACATCGGGGAGGACATGGTGCAGCACCGTTTTCAAATTCTCGTCTTTTTTTTGAAGATAGGCCTCATTTCCATTGCAATCTGAAGGTGTTGAAGTTGTGTAATACATCAAATTATAGTGCATCATACGAATCGTGTCAATAGAATAGGCTTGACAATTCAAAAGTGTCAAAATGAAAATGGAAAGAATTTTATGTATGATAATTTTTGAGTAAGAATGCCTCATGAATAAATTTTTAAAAGGCAAAAGTAACCAAATTTGATTGAATGGGGGACGATTAGAAACTTTTCAGCCATTCTGTAACGATCTCTGGATTGATGAAGCCAAAAAGTTGTAATATGACTACAACAATGAGAATCAACATGATATATCGTATTAATGTTGCCCCTTTTTTCAAAGCTATCATAGAACCAATCTGCGCGCCGATGATATTTCCAATCGCATGTATAAGACCGAACTTCCAATTGACATGACCTTGCATGGCAAAAACCACGAGAGAAAAAGGGATATATGCCAAAACCAAAAAGTTTTTCATGGCATTGGCTTTCACCAGTTCGTTACCGGAAGCCAATACTAAGAAGGTCAAGAGCATGTAACCAATTCCCACATGGATAAATCCGCCATAAATTCCAATGCCGAACATGAGTAAATAGTGCCACCACTGGATGGGGCGGCTCAGCAACTGCTCTTTTTCTTTCAACCATCGGTCAGGTTTGAAAACCAACATCAAGCCTACCAACAAAATGACAACTCCAAAAATATATTTGATGATGGTGTTATCTATGATTCCGGCAATGAAAGCACCGGCAATGGCTCCCAGAATAATCGGGATAGATAGAAGAAGTGATTTTTTCCAGTTGATCAGTTTTTTCCCTGCGAAGTTACTGACGGCGGTGATGTTTTGCAAAAGAACGGCGATGCGATTGGTGCCATTGGCAACCTGCGGAGGGAGACCGAAAAACATAAAAACAGAAAGGGAGATGATAGTCCCCCCTCCTGCTAATGTATTTATAAACCCGACAAGGATGCCGGAAAAGATCAAGATAACAACATGAATCCAAGAGAGATCCATGTTAGATTATTCCTGTGGTTCGTTTTGACTTTCAACCAATTGACGATCGATGAAGATACGACCGCACGCTTCGCAAACGATAATTTTTTTGTGAAGACGGATATCCAATTGCCGTTGTGGAGGAATCATGCTGAAACATCCGCCGCAGGCATCTCTGTCAATCAATACGATAGCCAAGCCGTTCCGAGCATTTTTCCTGATTTTGTCGAAAGCACTCAATAAACGTTGCTCAACTTTAGATTGCAAAACATCCACCTGTGCCAGCAACTCTTGCTCTTCTTTCTCAGTGTCTGCAACAATACCATCCAATTCGCTTTTCTTTTGTTGCAAAAGATCTTCCATTTCGGAAAGTTTCTCATTGAAAAGAGCTATTTCTTCTTGTTTCTTTTCAATTTCAGCGTTAAACTTCGTTTTGTGTTTTTCTGAAACTTGAATTTCCAATTTCTGATATTCAATCTCTTTGGTCAAAGATTCATACTCTCTGTTGTTGCGCACGTTGTTTTGTTGCTCTTCGTAGCGTTTTATCAGCGTGTTCGAGTCGATAATCTTATTGTCCTCGGCGATTATTTTATTATTAAAATCCTCTATATCTGCATGATATTTAGCGATTCGGATTTTCATTCCTTCTAAATTGTCTTCCAAATCCCGCACCTCGTTCGGCAATTCTCCGCGGATTACTCTAATTTTATCAATTTTAGACCAAATTTGCTGGAGATTATAGAGAGATAATAACTTTTGTGCGATTGTATTTTCTTCCGCAATCTCTTCGGGAGAGCGCTGAATTTCGGAAGTAATGATCTCGGATTGAACTACAGCTGGTTCGTTTTCAGTGGTTTCAACTTTTTTACCTTTACGTTTTTCGGTAGTTTTTGCAGGTTCCACTTCTTTTTTCTTTGCCATATTATTTATTTTAAATATGTGAAAATCAGATTTATATATTGTAAATTTTCAACTTTTCCACCTCAGAAAGTGAAGTGGCAAAGGTAGTAAAATTTCCTTTTATCTCATTATAAATAATTTCCCTGATAAAATGTTCGCCTTCAAAGTGTCCGATATCCGCAATCATCATGCGTTCTTCGGGTATATAAAAATCATGATATTTGATATCACCGGTTACATAGGCATCGGCGCCGGAATTCAAAGCCGCTTGGATTAACGAACCGCCGCCGCCACCGCAAACCGCCACTTTCCGAATCTTTTTATCCCGATCGCCTGAGTATTTGATGTTTTTAACAGACATTTTTTCTTTCACATATTCCAAAAATTCAACTGCGTTCATCTCCGCAGGCAAAAAACCCACCCTGCCTAAACCGGCATTCAGCAACTTGTTTTCCAATTTTATAATGTCGAAAGCAGGTTCCTCATAAGGATGATATTTGTAAATCGTCTCGATGACTTTTCGTTGAATGGTTGCTGGGAATATCATTTCAACACGCTCTTCCTCAACAAATTCTACTGTGTTTAACTCCCCGATGTGCGGATTTGCACCTGCCTTAGGTCGGAATGAACCTTCTCCCATCATCCGATAACTGCAATAATCGTAATCACCGATATTTCCACAACCTATTGCAAAAAGTTCATTTTTGAGATTTGCCGATTCGTTTTCCGGAATAAAAAAGATAACTTTCTGAAAAAGGGATTCTTTCGGACAAAGAACCTTGCAGTCTACTAACCCTAATTTCTCGGCAAAAAGATCGTTCCCTCCACCGGAAGCGCTATCCATATTGGTGTGCATGGCATAGATAACCTGCTTGTTTTCAATTGCCTTGCAGATGATTCGTCCAACTCGGCCTGTCGGTTCGATTTTCTTTAATCCGCTGAATATTAATGGGTGATGGGAGATAATGAGGTTCGCACCTTTCTGCTTAGCTTCTTCCAATACTTCTAACGAGGTATCAAAACAGACTAAAACACCGGAGATTTCCAGCTCTTTGTCACCGCATTGCATGCCGCAATTGTCAAAATCCTCTTGTAGATAAAGCGGGTATTTTTGTTCTAAATGAGTTAATAATTCTTTGATTTTCATATAATTATATTATTTTTCAAGGTCGTGTGCGGTTCGCATGAAGGCGAGGGTGTTCTCCTGGGCGACGCTTTTGTCATATTCAATTCATTATTTATCGCATCGGTTTATATTGCGAACGGTTTAAAATGGCACGGGAATCGGTGATTTTCAGGAGCGAATCTAATGAAACCTCCTTATTATTCTCCATAAATCCGTTTACGATATTCCATCCGATGAAAGCACCCATGCGCCCCGGTGATTCATTTGTAAATGGTTTGGTGAATGGCGATTCTCCGATGTAGTTGGCAATGTCTTTGTCATTATTCTCAAACAATAGATTCTTGCTGATCATATAATTCCAAACTTCACCATGGTATCGTTCCGCCCACTTGTATTTTTCCGGACTGTAGCCGATGATCTCTTCCTTTAGTTTATATGGGAACATCATTTCTGTGAAATAGATTCTTTTTCCTTCAAAAATGATGAAGTCTAACAAATTTTCGAATTTCCCTTCAACAATATGCCGAAAAACGATTGCTTTTTTAAAACAATCAATCGCCATATATTTTTTATCGAAACGCTCACTGATATACCGTGGAATCCCATATTTATCATACGCTCGGTAATCTGCTCCCAAGTATTGGTCCAAATTGATGAAAAGATCATTTTCGTAAAGAAAAGCCGAGGAAGTTTGCAGGTCGATTCCCGGAACAATTGTGATAATTTCGGGAATAGTCGCGTCAGGATAATAGTGTTGGTAATAAGCAAAAGCATTCTCCAAATCCGACACCAAGAAATCTAAATCCGGCAAATGCGTATTAACATCTTTTACCAATTCTTGGATGAGAGGATCTGACAAATAAGCTTTTATCTGTTGAATATAGCGTGGATTTTCCCAACACCCCGTTTCAATCAAAATTTCCGGATAGGTAGTATGCAATTTTTTTATCCCTGTCGAAAGATTAGCCGTATCAAGGGCAAAAATGTCTTGTTCATATCGGTGAATATTAATTTGAAGCGCCTCTTTAATCGGTGTAAGTTGCTTGTGCTTAATTTCATATTTTCGTTCCGTATCTTTTCCGCCAATGAGGAGAAAAGCGATGGCAACTCCTACGGTGATAATGGCAGATAATACAACAATGATAATCGTTCTTTTCTTCATCTGTGATTCTTATTAGAAATTATGCGGAAAAATGTTAAAAATGGTTAATTATCCTTCCATTTTAATGTGTTGATCATTTCAAGAGCATCCTCTTTCAGATAGTCGATAACCGGTCGAAGTGAATCATTATTGGGTGCGAAATTAAAATAAAGCGCTGCCCGAAGGAAGTGTTGCGCGCTATCGGTTGCCCAAAAAGTAAGTGGCGTGGCTGCACCTTTCCCTTCGATGGAAAAGAGTTTGCCATAAATCTTATGCTGAGAATCGAAAATATAATCCTCTTGGATATCATCCGCTTTTCCCCGATCGATATGGAAACCGACCATTTTTTCTTCCGCAACTGCCAATTCCCGCAAGTCGCCATGAAGGGGGATATAAGTGATGTTGAATTTCGCATTCAATGTAGGATAATTGATGTCCAACCAATATAATCCATCCTCTTTTTGAGCGTAATCGATTGTTGCGTGTTTAGAGAAATCAAGTGAAAAAGGAAGTAGTGAATCGGTATCCATCCGCGTATATTCGTGTTCAGGGAGTTCGATCCGGAAGTAACCCTTTGGTTTTGGCACGTGGTTCACCTCTTTCTTAATGCAAGAAAAGAGAAGGATAGCCGCAAATACCAGTAAAAAATATTTAGTTTTCGCCATTTTCATCAGTTTTAATTCTCATTGAATAAAATGAACGGTACACAAAAACGAGTCCGATAATAAGAAAAATCGTACCAATAAACGGCGTTGCGTCAAAAGAAGTATGTGCTTGAGCAACTAAATCGGAATTATTTCCGATGTAGTTATTGGCGCTATCCAAAAGACCTTGGGCTTTAAGCTTCATGTGCACGGCGATTTCCACCGCCAACATGCCGAAAAGTGTTGAAAACTTAATGATAGGATTCATAGCTACAGATGAAGTATCCTTGTAGGGATCACCCACGGTGTCGCCAATCACAGTCGCGGCATGCAGTTCGGTATTCTTCTCTTTCAAGTCAACTTCCACTACTTTCTTCGCATTGTCCCAGGCGCCGCCGGCATTCGCCATGTACATCGCTTGGAAAAGTCCGAAAACAGCGATTGAGATGAGGTATGCTACGAAAAAGTTAGGGTCAAAGAAAGCGAAAGCTAATGTAAGAGAGAAGATTACGATGAAAATGTTCCACATTCCTTGTTGGGCGTATTTTGTGCAGATACGTACTACTGATTTGGAATCTTCGATGTCGGCTTCCGATTTGTTGAGGTTGAGGTGTTTCTTGATGAAGCTGACAGCCCGGAAAGCGCCTGTTGTCACCGCTTGCATTGAAGCGCCGCTAAACCAGTAGATTACAGCGCCGCCTGTAATAAATCCTAAAAGAACCGGCGCATCGGTCAGTGAAAGTTGCAGTATTCCGAAATTTTTCAATAATAATATGATAGCGAATATCATCGTGGTTGCACCCACAACCGCTGTTCCGATCAGAACCGGTTTGGCAGTGGCTTTGAATGTGTTGCCGGCGCCATCGTTGGCTTCCAAATAATATTTCCCGGTTTCGAAATCGGGCGTGAAGCCGTAGTCTTTTTCGATCTCCGATTTGATGGCCGGAATTTGCTCTATCTTAGAGAGTTCAAAAACAGATTGTGCGTTGTCGGTCACCGGTCCGTAACTGTCAACAGCGATGGTCACCGGTCCCATGCCAAGAAAGCCAAAAGCGACTAAACCGAAAGCAAAAATGGAAGAATATTCGCCAAAAAGGGCCATTCCGGAGGCGGAAAAGAGAACGGCTGCAAACATTAGAGCGACCATTACCATGCCTTTCCAAAACGCGCTGAAGTTCCCTGCAACCATACCCGACAAAATAGTCAAACAAGCGCCGCCTTGACGGGATGCCGTAACCACTTCCTGTACATGCCGCGAACTTGAACTGGTGAATGCTTTTGTAAATTCAGGGATAATAGCGGCTGCCAATGTTCCTAAACTGATAATGGAAGCTAATCGCCACCACAAATCCGGACCGTATGCCGATGATACGGAGTTGTTGTTTAACATGAAGTAACTGATGATGAAAGTGGCTATGATTGAGACGATTGAACTAATCCAAACTAGTGAGGTCAATGGCGTTTCAAAATTGAAATTTGTGGCATTTTTATACTTCGCTTTGCAGATTAAATTGTTAATTCCGTACGATAACATGGAAGTGAAGACCATCAGAATACGCATAGCGAAAATCCAAGCGATGAGAAGGGCTTGCACCATGGCGGATTGTTCGACACCAACAACGGCAAGAACAATAAAGGAGATGAGAGCAACACCCGTAACGCCATAAGTTTCAAAACCGTCGGCAGTCGGACCGACACTGTCGCCGGCATTGTCGCCGGTACAATCGGCAATGACTCCCGGATTTCGAGGATCGTCTTCCCCAATATTAAAAATCACTTTCATCAGATCGGAACCGATATCGGCGATTTTGGTAAAAATTCCACCGGCAATACGCAACGCGCTGGCACCTAACGATTCACCAATAGCAAATCCGATAAGACAAGCTCCCGCCAAATGTGAGGGAACTAATAACAAGATGACAAGCATCATAATCAACTCGATGGTTATCAATAATAAACCAACACTCATCCCTGATTGCAACGGAATGGAAACCGTCTTCCACGGCTTCCCTTGTAATGAGGCAAAAGAGGTTCTGCAATTAGCTAATGTATTAATCCTGATGCCAAACCAAGCTACAGCATACGATCCTAATATTCCTAAAATCGTCCATAACAAAATGATTGCCACATCGCCGACCGATTTGTGATTCAATACGCCAAAATAAAAAATGATCACCGCAGCGATGATCAAAAAGAGAATAAAAAGAAATTTGCCTTGTTGTAAGAGGTAGGTTTTGCATGTTTCATAAATGGTGTTCGCTACCTCACGCATCGATTTGTGCGTAGGGTATTTGTTAATTTTTAGGGCTTGAAATAATCCGAAAATCAATCCGAAAAAAACAATAATTGACCCCCACATCAGCAGAGACCAACCCGAAAACGCTCCGTTAAAAAATGTGACATCTTTAAAATTCGGCAATACCAAATCCGCTTCGCTGGCTTGGCTTACTATTGGAATCATAATGACACCCAGTAATACAATAATCTTTTTCATGACTTAAATATTTTGATTTTACATAATAATAATCCTACTAAAATACTATTCCGCATTTATGATATAGCCTCATAAAAAGTGGGGGAACAAATTTACAAGAATAATTAGAGTAGAATATATGGGCATTTGATATTTAAGTTTTTTTTTGATTTATTAATAGATGCTGTCAATTTCCAACGATATCCACCTTGCTCTTGCCGCCGCTCTCTTTGACTACACGAATCTGTGTAGTGATGCGTTCGGTCATTTCAGCAACGTGTGAAATTACACCGATTTTTCGACCTTGGTTTTGTAAACGTTCCAAAGCATCCATCGCAATACGCAGTGTATCAATGTCTAATGAGCCGAATCCTTCATCAATGAATAACGATTCCACCTTCATCCGATTGGAAGAGAGCGAGGAGAGTCCTAAAGCCAAGGCCAATGAAACCAAAAACGACTCGCCTCCGGACAGAGAATGCACGCTTCGAACTTCGTTAAGCATGTCCAAATCAATGATTTGCAATGCCAAACTATCCGGAATACGCTGTAACTCATAACGATGAGAGAGCTCTTTGAGGTGGATGTTCGCATAGTTTAACAACGCGTCCAGCGTGTAACCTTGCGCAATGGTTTTGAATTTATTCCCGCTTGCCGAACCGAAGAGCGAATTGATCCGTTCAAGGTTCTCCCAAATCCTTCTTTTCTCTTTTAACTGTTTGTCGTATAGTATGATTTTTTGTTCTCCTTGTTTATGGTTAGTCAATAAAACGGTGATTTCGGCTTTTCGTTTTCCCGATTTTTCAATTTGAAATTGTTCGTTGTTTCGCTGTTGTGTCAAAGAGTCATTATTTTCTTCTGCGTTAGGTTTTTCTAAGGATTTATGATGCTCATCGCAATTCCTTTTCCGTTCCGCAAGGGTTGTTTCGGCAACGGTCTTTTGGTGATTGATTTCTTGGATTTCCGCTTTCATTTGGGCAATTTTTTTAGCGTCATATTTCGCCAATTCCGTCAATTGCACCATTGTTATTGATTGGGAATATCCTATCCATTGCTCAACTTCATTCCGCAGTGTTTGTTCCTCATCTTCCGTGTTTTCTATTTCCACTTTGATTCGTTCGATATTGCCTTTGAGAGAATCCCGTTTCGACATGGCCGACTCTTTCGCTGCTGCTGCTTGTTCTAACTCCTTCTGTAGTTGTTTTTTATTGTCGGCAAATTGTGTGGACACCTCATCCGCGGATTTCCCTTCTAGTAACTCGCCTCTTTTTTCACGCTGATCTTTAAGTTTCTCTGTTGCAAGAGTTAGTTTGTCTTTTTTCAAAAGTTCATCCTTTCGGATCTCCTCAAGCCTAAATTTTTCGTTATTCAAAGAATTTGACAATATAATAATGGTAGAAGATATTTTCTCCTTTTCCACCGTTTTGCTTTGCCATTCGGTTGCCCGTTTTACCAAACGTTCTTGTAAAACACCCTCTTCCAGCAATTTTTCCCAACCATTGAAATCCGCTAATTTTTCCGCCAATGTTTTTTTAACCTGATCAATTTGCAGTTGATTATTATCGATTAATCCGGACAGTTTATGATTGTCATTTCGGGCATCTAAAATCTCGTTATTTCGTTTTTCCCACTCTTTCTCATTCTTTGCTTTCGCCTTGTTAATCTCTTCTTCATTCAGCTTTCCGTCTGGCGACAGATCATCTAACGGGTGATGACGGCTTCCGCACACGGGGCACGGTTCGCCTTCCACTAATTTTTCTCGTAACACTGCAATCTCAGCGGGCAACAATGTGTTCAACCTTTCGGTTTCAATTTTTAATTCCTCCAGCTTTTCTTGCACGATCTTGATCCGCTCTTCATTTTTAGAAAAAGTTTTTTTGTTCAGGGCGAGTTGGCTATCAATTTGTTGAAGATTATCTGCCAAATTGACGATCAACTCCGTGCTGTCTGCGATTTTTGCAAAAGATTGATACTGCATAAACCATTGGTTCAGCCCATCTTGTTTTTTCTGCAGATTTAACAGATTCTCCTCCGAAACGATCTGATTTTTCTCGATTTTTTCTCGACTTAGCGAAACCTCTTTCCACTCTTTCCGTGCCTTGTCTTCTTCTTCAATGCTATGTTTGATATTTACATCCAACTCTCTGGCTCTGATGATTTCCGGTTCAAGAAGTATGAATTTCCGGTTTAATTCGTCCTGTTTTTTGTTAAAATCCGTCCATTTCTGAATAGATTCCTGTACTGTTTTTTCAACTTCTTGTTTTTCGTCCTCGCGTTTGGTGAACTCCGCTCTTTGCAGGAGCAACTGTTTCTCTATCTCTTTCCACCGGAGATACTGGTCTCTAATTTCTTGTATGCTATCAATTTGGGACAATAATTCCGCTTTGGGTTTGGCCTCCTCCAACTGTTGTATCGCCTCTTGGCATTGTGATATCGCCTCTTGTTCCGATTGGCGTAATTCTTGTTCCTTTTTGATCCAAATTAACTTTTTATCTAAGTTTTCAAGTTTCTTTTTATGCTGATTTACTTGCAGATTGATCTCCTCCATTTCTGTATTCAACGCCTCTATCTCTTCCTTTGTCAGTAGCTCGACTCCTTTGATTTTTTCGTTAATCGCTGTTAATTCCGCCAACGCTTTTCCTGTTTTTTCATAAATAGCGATGGATATTTTTGAATAGATTTCTGTGCCGGTCAGTTTTTCAAGAAGTTCTGCTTTTTCGTTGGATTTGGCTTTCAAAAAGGCGGCAAAATCGCCTTGCGCCAGCAGCACCGCCCGGCTGAACTGCTCGAACGTGAGTCCGGTGAGTGCAACGAGCTGCGCGAGTAACTCCGTTTTAGTTCCTTGCAGCGGGTTGCCGTCCGAAAGGTCAGTCACTCTGATGTCCGCATCTTGCAACGATCCGTCAATTTTTTGGCGCGCCCGCTTCACACTCCACAGGGAACGGTAAGGTTTTCCATCCAATGCTAAAAAGTCCACTTCGGCAAACCCCTCGCTGCAACCCCGTCGCAAAATATTGCGGCTATCCTTTTGATTAATAGTTTTTTCTCGAACATCATTGATGTAAACGCTATCCTCGGTATTGCTAATCCGAGGCGTTTTGTTGTATAACGCCAAACTCAGCGCATCCAGCAACGTGGACTTGCCGGCGCCCGTAGGGCCCGTGATAGCGAAAATCCCCGCTGATTTCAACGGTTCCCGTTCAAAATCAATCTCAAAAATCCCTTCTATGGAGGCTAGATTTTTCCCCCGTATCGCTAGTATCTTCATAATTTTTCCTCTATAATACCTTGCAGTAGTTCTTGCATTTCGACAGGCATCTCTTCCCCTCCGAATTTTCTTTTATAGCTATCCAAAGCGATCTCCATCGGACTGATGGTTCGCAGCTCCTCGAAAGTTATCGTTTCGCTATTGCTGTCTTTCTGAGGAGCTACCGCTTCGATTCGTGCCAGACGTACCGCTTTATTGGCTACCGTCTCTTCGATTTGATGCCGTAACGAGGGTTCGGGTTGTGCAATATGCACTTTGACTTCCAGAAATGGAGAATTGCTATTTTTTTTCCCTTCAGGAAGTTGCGAAATCTCTTCCAAAATTTCGGACAATGTGAATTTACTTTTCGAGGGCAGGGAGGGAATACTCCATAATTTTACGGGTGTATCGTAAAATATCTTCTCAATATGGGTTTCATCATTTTCGACTTCTATAAACCACACGCCTTGTTTGTTGTGCTTTTCAGCAAAAGACATGGGTAGCGGGGCGCCGGCATAACGCACATTTTCACGTTTCGAAACTTGTTGCGCCCTGTGGAGGTGTCCCAGCGCCGTATAGCGGATTTCAGGAGCGAAAATATCGGGAGAGATTGCTTCTAATCCTCCAATGATGGTGCGTTCAGCGTGGTCGTTTATTGAAATTTCAGATCCGGTGGCTTGCAGATGTCCCATGGCAATGACCGGTTTCTGCTCATCTTTCACTTGATCGAAAAGTAAACGGTACAAATTGCCCACCCCTGCAGTGTATGTTTTCGCATCGGGATAATCGCCTTGTCGTAAATAAGGTACGGCTAAAACATACCCCACCGTTTCTTCTGATTTTTGTATAGGAACGATTAAATTATCACTTATTATTTGCCCAGATTCATCCTTTTTAACAATCCCGCAAATGGAAACATTCATCGTTTCCAGCAAAGGGTTGGGCGCTTCCAAACGCGCTGCCGAATCATGGTTGCCTGCAATGACGATGACTTGTATATGCGGGCAGGTCGCATTCAGCTCCTTGAGAAAACGGTAGAAAATTTTCTGAGACTCAGCCGAGGGGTTGGGCGAGTCGAACACATCACCCGCGATTAGCAATACGTCGGCACCCCTTTCTTGTGCCGTATTTT
The DNA here is from genome assembly GCA_030267125.1 of Bacteroidales bacterium OttesenSCG-928-B11. Taxonomy (GTDB): domain Bacteria; phylum Bacteroidota; class Bacteroidia; order Bacteroidales; family WCHB1-69; genus JAGVVH01. Next base: position 7,717 of record JAJDJJ010000021.1, on the reverse strand, counting down.
GTAACCAAGAGAGAAAATGCAAATGCTCCTTTTTTCTCGAATGGTCATAAAATGTTTGCCCCAAGTGCCAGTCAGCAGTATGTATAATTCTGATTATATGATGTTTATCTGGTTTTTCCATGTATAAAAAATTGAGGCGTAAAGATAGGGATAAATAGAATTTCCTAATTGAATTAATTACTATTTTTGCATCTCATTTTTAGTAATCATTATACCTTATAAATCATGGAATTATTAGATCAAATCAAAGAAAAAGCGAAATTAGCGAATAAAAGAATCGTGTTGCCGGAAGGCGAAGAGGATAGAACGATCAAGGCGGCGGATGAAATTCTGAAAGAGGGATACGCTCAATTGGTGCTCATCGGAAATCCTGCTGTGATCGAAAGAAAAGCAGCCGAGTGGGGATTGACTAACGTGGCAAAAGCCGAAATCGTGGATCCGAAAAACAATCCTAAAAAAGAGCATTACGCGGATATGTTAGTTGAAATTCGCAAAAGCAAAGGCATGACGAAAGAGGAGGCGATGAAGTTGGTGGAGGATCCGTTATACTTGGGTGTATTGATGATCAAGAACAAGGATGTGGACGGCGAAGTGGCTGGTGCATTGAATGCTACCGGTGACGTGTTGCGCCCGGCATTCCAGATAGTGAAAACATTGCCCGGTATTTCCGTGGTTTCCGGTGCGTTTATCATGATCATGAAAGATAAACAATGGGGCGAAGATGGCGTTATGGTTTTTGCCGATTGTGCGGCAACACCCAACCCCAATGCGAACGAGCTGGCACAGATTGCCGTGGCTTCTGCGGCAACTGCGAAATCAATTACCGGCATGGAGCCCCGCGTGGCGATGTTAAGCTTCTCAACCAAAGGATCGGCAAAACACGAAATGGTAGACAAAGTGGTGGATGCTACTCGTATAGCCCAAGAGATGGCTCCCGATTTGAAAATCGACGGTGAGTTGCAAGCCGATGCCGCTATCGTGCCTTCCATCGGTGCGTCGAAAGCCCCGGACAGCAAGATCGCAGGTAAAGCCAACGTATTGGTTTTCCCAACGTTGGAAGTTGGTAATATCGCATATAAATTAGTACAACGCTTGGCCGGCGCGGAGGCTATCGGCCCAATTATGCAAGGCATGGCCGCTCCCATCAATGACCTGTCTCGCGGTTGCTCCGTGGATGACATAGTGAATTTGGTGGCAATCACGGCGAACCAAGCGTAGAAATACGGAAAATGAAAAAAATAATTCTGATTATATCAATACTACTCTTGTCTCTTCCGGTGATGACCGTGCAGGCACAGAATGAGCCATTGCCTAAGAGTTTTAAACAGGAGACGAAAAAAAAAGAGAAAAAACGACCGGAACTGATGACGGGCGGGAGTCTCGGCCTGCAGTTCGGCACATACACCTCGGTGTCCCTCTCACCGGTCATAGGGATTTATCCAACTGATTGGTTGTTAGTGGGAACCGGATTGACTTACATGTACACGAAGGATAATCACTATAATCAAAGTCTTAATGTTTTTGGGATCTCTCCTTTCATTCAAGGGCTTTTGTTAGACAAGCGTTTGATGCTTTATGCCGGATACGAATATGTTTCTTATAGTTTTCAGTATGAGGATATGTGGGGAGAAAAATACAAGGAATGGCGTGATACCCACGCCTTATTCCTTGGCCCGGGTTATCGTCAGCGCCTTTCCGACAACATGGCTGTTTATGGCATGCTCCTTTTTGATGTGTTGAACTCACCTAATTCCATCTATTCCAATCCGCTTATCCGTTTTGGTTTTATTTTCGATTTTTAAAATCCTGACGGATGTCCTCGCTGAAACTCTCTCTTCTACTATCCAATCAATTGTCTCGCGACAAGAAACACAACTATGCCCGTCCGATCATTACCATTTCGGTTCTTGGCGTGGCACTTTGCCTTTTGGTGATGCTGATCGCTTTGGCGGTAACCAATGGGTATAAGAATGAGATTCGCGACCGTGTGATCGTCATGGGATCGCATATCCGGATATCCAATTACGACTACAATTATTCGTTCGAACCGATTCCGTTCGAAAAAAATCAACCGTTTATCCCGCAACTTGAAACTAATCCGGAGATTGTGTCTTTGCAATATTTTGCCACAAAAATCGGCATCATCAAAACCGATGATCAAGTGGAAGGGATTATCTTGAAAGGTATTGATCAGAGTTTTTCTTGGGAACATTTCCAGCGAAATGTCGTGGAGGGCAAACCGCTTGTCTTCGAAGATAGCGTAACCTCTAATGAGGTGTTGTTATCCAAAAAAATGTCACAGAAATTAGAGTTGCGTGTGGGCGACAAGTTGCGTGTCTATTTTGCACAGGATCCACCGATGCAGCGCAGCTTCACGATCGCGGGACTCTTCGAGACCGGGCTCCCCGAATTTGATGAAAGTTACCTTATCGCCGATCTGCGGCACATCCGGAAAATCAACCGTTGGGCTGACGATGAGGTGGGGGGTGTGGAAATTATCATCGCCGACTACGACAAAATCGACAAGATAGGAGCGGAGGTGAATGGCATGATTGGTTACCAACTCAAAGCGGAGACAATCAAAGAGATATATCCTCAAATTTTTGAATGGATTGCTATGTTCGACACGAATGTTATCGTTCTCACCATCATCATCGCCATCATTTGCGTCATCACGATGATCTCCGCTTTCTTGATCGTGGTGCTGGAGCAAACTTCCACTATCGGTATACTAAAAACGATGGGAATGAAAAATAACGCTATCATTCAAGTATTCTTAATGATGGCTGCAAAAATATTGTTAATCGGGCTGTTGATCGGCGACACGCTAGCCATCATTTTGTCATACATACAAACCCATTTTCACCTTTTTAAACTCGATCCCGAAACCTATTACGTCCCGTATGTCCCTTTAGAGATGTCGCCGTGGATGTTTCTCATCACCAATTTTGGGATTCTCATCCTGTGTATTTCTGTCTTGGCGATTCCGGCCTATTATATTTCGAAGAAAATAACGCCGGTGAATGCGATCAAGATGGAGTAACGGAGCTTTCACCTTCCTTCTTTGTGCGTTTGTATATTTTTATATGTTAAAATGTTGAAATTCAAATAATCTTTTTAGTACTTTTGCGGCTTTAAAAAAGAGGACGGGAAAGATAAGGAAATTCAATTAAAAACCATTCATAAGTAATTAAATACAAGTTTATTATGACAATGCAAGACAAAATCAACGAACTCCTTGAATTACGGGCGAAGGCTCGATTGGGAGGCGGCGAAAAGCGAATTGAGAAACAGCATCAACAAGGCAAGTTTACGGCGCGGGAACGTATTCTCATGTTCTTAGATGAAGGTAGTTTTGAAGAATTCGACATGTTCGTAACCCATCGGTGTACAAACTTCGGATTAGAGAAAGAAAAGCATTTATCAGATGGCGTTGTTACCGGATATGGAACGGTAGAGGGACGTTTAGTGTATGTTTTTTCTCAGGACTTCACCGTGTTCGGCGGCTCTCTTTCCGAGACCGTAGCAGCGAAAATCTGCAAAGTAATGGATATGGCTGTTAAAGTGGGAGCTCCGGTAGTGGGTTTCAACGATTCCGGCGGTGCACGTATTCAGGAAGGTGTTAATAGCCTTTCAGGTTATGGCGAGATTTTCCAACGTAACATCTTAGCTTCGGGAGTTGTGCCTCAAATTTCAGCGATTTTTGGACCTTGCGCAGGTGGTGCCGTTTATTCTCCGGCATTAACCGATTTTATTATGATGGCTAAAAATACCAGCTATATGTTCGTGACCGGACCGAAAGTGGTGAAAACTGTTACAAACGAAGATGTTACTGTTGAAGATTTGGGCGGCGCTTCCGTACACGCTTCTAAATCCGGCGTAGCACATTTTGCAGTGGATAATGAAGAAGAAGGTATTCAAATGCTTCGCAAATTATTGAGCTATTTGCCTTCCAACAATATGGAAACACCTCCGTTCGTAGCCACTTCCGACCCGATCAACCGTTTGGAAGACTCTTTAAATCAAATTATTCCGGATAACCCGAATAAACCTTATGATGTAAAAGATGTGATTTACAGCATTGTTGATGACAGGGATTTCCTTGAAGTGCATGCAAATTATGCTTCTAACTTGGTTGTCGGATTTGCCCGTTTCAATGGAATGTCTGTAGGTATTGTGGCTAATCAACCGAAATCATTAGCTGGTGTGCTGGATATCAATGCTTCTAGAAAAGGTGCTCGTTTTGTTCGCTTCTGTGATGCTTTTAATATTCCTTTGGTTACTTTAGTTGATGTTCCGGGATTCTTGCCGGGAACCGGCCAAGAGTATGGCGGAATTATTCTGCACGGTGCAAAATTGCTTTACGCTTACGGCGAAGCTACAGTTCCTAAAATTGCTGTTATCTTGAGAAAAGATTACGGCGGTGCATATATTGTAATGAGTTCTAAACACTTACGTAGCGATATAAATTATGCTTGGCCAACAGCTGAAATCGCAGTGATGGGAGAAAAAGGCGCTGTGGAAATTTTGATGGGTAGAGAAATCAAAGATATCGAAGATCCTCAGAAAAAAGCAGAGTTTATTGCTGAAAAAGAACTTGAATACAGAACTGCTTTTGCAAATCCTTATGTGGCTGCGAAATATGGTTATATTGATGATGTGATTGAACCGAGGAACACCCGTTTCAGAGTGATCAGAGCGTTGGAATCATTGAAAAATAAACGCCAGGAAAATCCTCCGAAAAAGCATGATAACCTTCCTTTATAATTATAAATAAAAGAACTATGAATAAAAAAAGATCAGGATTAATCGCACTCATGGTGTTGCTTTTTTCGATGAACGCTTTCGCACAGCAAATCACCGATTTAAAGCTGAATGAGATGCTGATTAACAATCAGGACAATTATATTGATGAATATGGCCGTCATGTTCCGTGGATTGAGATATTTAACACCGCATACAACAGTGTAGATGTTGCGGAGTGTTATCTTACCAATGACACCACTGGACTGGCAGACGGAAGCGGCCTGAAAAATTGGTACAGAATCCCGAAAGGTGACCCTAAAACATTGTTGAAACAACGCGGTTTTGTGGTTTTTTACATGGATAATGCTCCGTTATACGGAACTTTCCACGTAAATTTTGATCCGAGAGAGGAGGGTGCCTCTAACTATGTGGCTTTGATCAGCTCGAACGGAAGAACGCTGATTGACATTTTTGAATTCCCCGATGAACTAAGGGAATCAAGCGAACATTCTTACGGCTATAAATCTGATGGAATCGCAGAGGTTGAGGAAAACGGCAGCATGGTTTCCAATAAAGGATTCTTAGAATATTTTACACCGGGTTCTACCAATAAAGTCTTTGAAGGATTGACAAAATCGGAAAAGGTTGCCTTAGAGGACCCTTACGGTATTGGTCTTGCTGTGATCTCTATGATTGTGGTTTTCTCGGTATTAATCATTATTTATCTGATGTTAAAAGTCTTCGCTCGCTTAAATCGTGCTAAAACTACGAAACCGGTACAAACTGACGAAAAAATGCAGAGTGCAGCGGCTCCGGCAATAAAATCTGCCAAGGAGGATTTTACCGGCGAAGAGTTAGCCGCTATCACCATGGCTTTGCATTTGCACCTTAGTGGACAACATGATGAGGAGAGCGAAATCATAACCATAGAAACGCCATCCGCGCACTATTCCCCTTGGTCACAGAAGGAGCTCACTTTCAGAAGAAATCCTTCCAGAAGATAATCATTAACCTTAAAAAAATAATAAAATGAAGACATATAAATTTACCATAAACGGAAACAAATACTCAGTTGATGTTGCTGATATTGAGGATAACAAAACAAAAGTAGAGGTGAACGGGACTTCATACGAAGTGACGTTGGATATGCCGGATATGATGGCTTCCAGGCCGAGTAAACCGGTTGTTAAAATAGCGACTCCTCCCACACCAAAAGCGGCTCCTACACCCGCAGCGGTTCCGCAAGCAGCGGCAGCAAAAAGTAGCGGCAGCGCCATAAAATCTCCTCTCCCCGGTGTAGTTCTCGATATCTTTGTTAGAGTGGGCGACACAGTTAAAGCCGGACAGCATATCGTTTTGCTTGAAGCGATGAAGATGGAAAATAACATTGATGCCGACAGGGAAGGTGTTATTAAAGAGATCAGAGTGCAACGCAACGACTCTGTTATGGAAGGTGATGTTTTATTAGTTATCGAATAAAAATAGAACAAGAGATGAATTTTTTACAATTTTTCACAGAAGGGCTCACACAATTTTTCTCGTATACCGGTTTTGCCAATGCTGCTCCGGGTAACCTGATCATGATTGTGATTGGTCTTATTTTTATTGCGTTAGCTATTATTAAAGATTATGAACCACTTCTTCTTATTCCGATTGGTTTTGGTATCATCTTAGGGAATATTCCTTTTACAGATGGTCTGCAAGTTGGAGTGTATGAAGATGGATCTGTTCTTAATTACCTCTATTTCGGTGTTTTAAAAGGTGTCTATCCTCCATTGATATTCTTGGGTATCGGGGCGATGACCGATTTCTCTGCTCTAATCTCTAACCCTAAATTGATTCTGATCGGTGCGGCGGCGCAATTTGGTATCTTCGGTGCCTATATGATCGCGCTGCTGTTGGGATTCTCTCCGCAGGAAGCAGGAGCTATTGGTATTATCGGTGGTGCAGACGGCCCAACGGCAATCTTCCTCTCCTCCAAGTTAGCTCCGAGTATGATGGGGGCTATTGCGATCTCCGCATACTCCTACATGGCTCTTGTTCCGGTGATTCAACCTCCTATTATGAGATTGTTGACAAACTCAAAAGAACGGGTCATCAAGATGCGTCCTCCGCGTGTAGTAACGCACAGAGAGAAAGTGCTATTCCCGCTGTTATGTATTCTGTTAACTGCATTTTTAGTGCCCAGCGGTCTTCCGCTATTAGGGATGTTGTTCTTCGGTAATCTTCTGAAAGAGAGTACGGTAACTAAGAGATTAGCCACTACGGCCAGCGGTCCGCTTATTGATATCGTTACTATTTTAATTGGATTAACCGTAGGTTGTTCCACACAAGCCAGCACCTTCCTGAAAGTGGAATCTCTTCTGATTTTCGGATTAGGAGCCGCTTCTTTCGTAATAGCGACTGCAACAGGTGTTCTATTTGTTAAGTTCTTTAATTTATTCCTGAAAGAGGGGAATAAGATCAACCCGTTGATCGGAAACTCCGGAGTTTCCGCCGTGCCCGACAGCGCCCGTGTAGCACAGGTGGAAGGGTTGAAATATGATAAAACCAACTACCTGCTCATGCACGCTATGGGACCAAATGTTGCCGGTGTAATCGGTAGCGCAGTGGCAGCAGGTATCTTGCTGAGCTTCCTCTACTAAAGGAAATAACGCAAATAACGCATGGCGGGGTGGTTCAAATCACCTCGCTATTTTTTTCTGACTTTTCTTCCTTTGACTCGCATCTAATCACTTGAGTGTTTGCCTCTTCCAGTTAAAGTATATTTTATAAAAACAAAATTATGTTGAAATTCAGCGATTTGAAAGAAGTTGAAATTTAATTATTGTTGTCCGGTAAAGATTTGAGAAAATAAAAACGAGAATTTTCAATTTTCAAAATGCAACATTGAAATCTCGAATATACCAAAACGAATTATGCTTATCCAAAGAAAGAGTGTGTTCGCTTGCTTGATTTCCGTCTAAAAATC
>JAJDJJ010000020.1 GCA_030267125.1 Bacteroidales bacterium OttesenSCG-928-B11 | reverse complement strand
GACATTGCCTGCGAAGTATTTCACCACCACGCTGTCGCCGCCGCACAAGGCCGGCGCGCTGTAGGTCGCCGCGAAAGTGCCGGTCGCACTACAACCATTCGCATCACCGCCCTGAGAAACCACAAAGCGATCTTTCCAAGAGGTAAACTTGTCATCCAACTCCGACTGGTTAGCGAAGTGGCAAGCGTTAACCACCGTGTCCTTCGGGGCAATCACCTTCACGCTGTCGGCAGCGGCTAATTTGATATTCAGATCACAGGAGGAGACACATCCATGTATATCTGAAATATTCAGATTCAACGTGAAGCTACTGTTGCAAATATAGCCTGCATCCACAGTCACTGCTTGCAGGTCATCCTCAGAGGTGATGCTGCCATCGCCACTAATAGTCCATATATAACTTGTCATTCCTGCCGGGGCGCTGTATGAGCCTGTTCCTCCGGGACATAGTGAATCATTTCCGGTAATTGTACAAACCGGCAATGTATAGACCCGAATCCTGAGCGAGTCTTTCTCACTCTGACAGGATGTTGTTTTATCTTTAATCACAAAATAGAAGAGCGAATCGCGGTTCGGTTGAACAACCGGCGAAGAGAGCGGATTTTGCATCGCTCTGTCCGCGAAGAAGAGGGCGGTATCCGTTGAAGAGACAAGCAGCATGGTTTGCAGGTCGAACGTATTTCCATCACAAAAAGCGGTGTCTTGTCTAACGAAAACTATATCGGGTTTGCTTCCCATATAGACCGGAACGGAATCGGAAAGTGCGCTACAGTTGTCGGTGACTACCTGCACGAAATAACTTCCGGGTTGTGTTGCCGTTAGAGTCGCACTGTGTTCGTTCACTACAAGATGGTTATTTTTGAACCAGTTATAGGTGGCATTGCTGTATATATCCGCATTATCTACCGAGAGGAGAACAGAACTTCCATCTCCGCAGATGATGCCATTCGTAGGATTCACGCTCACTTCCGGAGCGGTAATATCTTCCAAGTTGGTATTGTGGATACGTATAGAATTTGAGAAAGCGTAACATCCGTTATGTATTACCAAGAGACGGTATTCGCCTTCTGTAGTGGCTTTGAAAAGATTCAGCGTATCGCCTGGGCGCACATATATCCCGTTATACCATTGCAGCGAAGCGCCAGGAAAATCATCTTCATTATCAAGCAATAACAAGATAGAGCCATCTTCCGTACAGATATCAACTCCACCGGAAGCGGAGACGATGACGGGTTGCGCAATATCACCCTCATCCGTCACCTGTTTTAGCGGGGAAGAGACTGCGAGGCAACCTGTTGCATGATCCAACACGCGCACAAAATAGTTGCCGGCCTGTTGGGTTTCATAGGTGGTGCTTCCCGAATTTTGCTTAATCTGATCATTTCTATACCAAGTGTATGTAGGATCTGTATATTCATTCGAGTTAGTGATACTGAATATAACAGAACTATATTCACCACACAAAAAACCGGTTTCGGGTTGCATATCCATGATAGGAGCAGCTATATCCCTTTCATCATCAGCATCTATTGTCAGCGCATTGGAAACGGCTGTACATTCGCCCACATTAGCCATCAGCCGGTAGATGCCTGTATCTCTCACTATCAGCATCGTAGAGTTTTCCCCTTCCACAGGTTCAATTCCTTTATACCACTGGAAGGTTGCGTTAGAGAATCCGGTGGTATCTTCCAATTGAAGAATCACAACTCCATCGTTACCGCATATTGTATGAATCCCTTCCGGGGTGGCAATGATGAGCGGGTTACTGATACTGTCTTCCGAAGAGTGGAAGTTAATCGGGATATAGGCGGATGAGGCGGAGCATTCATCTTCCACCACCTGCACGAAATATTTCCCGCTGTCCGTCACCGTGTAATAGTAGCTATGCTCGTTTTGAAGGATTTCATTATCCTTAAACCAGAAATAGAGCGGATCTGTATAGTCATCACGATTTTCCACATAGAGTATAAAACCACCGTAATTGTTGCAGAGTTGCGCGTCGGAGGGGATTTTAGCCAAGATCGGTTTGGTGATATCGCCGGTGCCATCTTTTGTAACATCTACCGGTGAGGATAACGCCGAGCATTCGCCGTCATATACCTGAATCCGATAGCTTCCGGCGTTAGTGGCCTCCAATACAAAATGGATCTCCTCATCTAACAGATTATTATCGCCATCGAACCACTGGAAAGTGACATTTTCGCTATAATCGGATAGATTGTCTAACACTAAGATAATATCTCCCTCATTTCCGCAAATATTATAATCACCGGAGGTAGGACGAATGCGAGGGGTCGCAATGGTACTGCTATCCGCAATAACCGATATGGAAGAAGAGAGGGTCATACACTGCCCGTCTTTGATTCTGACACGGAAATCTCCGGGAACACTTGTTTCATAAATATAGGCACCCTCACCTTCAAGCACTTTCACCGTATCTCCTCTATACCAAGAGTAAACAGCGTTCTGTGCATATTTTTCGTGATTATCCACATAGATCATCACACTACCACTTCCCTCGCAAAAATATCCATTCTGCGGATAGGTGCTCAATTGCGGCATCTCTATCTCTTTATCTTTATCCATAGTTACGGTAACAGGATCGGAGAAAGTGATACAATCTCCATAAACCAAGCGGATGCGATATTCTCCCGTGTCCAAAGCGGGCAGGTAAACCCCATTGTTGGTAACACTACCACTACCTATGCTCCCCGACCCAGCTCTTTCCATTCTGTTGATCGGGATATTGTTGTGATACCATTGATAAGAATATCCTATAAAATCATCATTATTATATAAATAGACGATCACCATTCCGGCATCTCCACATAAGGTGGGAGGATTGGGCGACGTTGCCAAGGTCGGAACAGCGATTTCATTATCTGAGGGGCCGATCTCCAATTCGGAAGAGACGGAGGAGCAACCATTTGCATCTACTACATGCACATAGTAGCTTCCCGGATCATCTGCATAGAAGAAGTAGCTGGGGCCGCTTTGTTTCAGGGTATTGCCGCAATACCAGTTAAAAGTGGCTCCGGGCAGGTTGATATAGTCATCCACCTGCAAAAGTGTCCGTCCGCCGGTCGCGCACATCGCGTGGTCTCCCACGGCGGAGATGAGCGGTTTGTAAGTATAACCTCCGGTGCCGGTGGGCACGGTAATCGGAGCAGAGAAGGCCGAGCAATCTCCATCTGTCACAAACAGTCGGTAATCTCCCGGTGTCTTTGTAGCCAAGTAAGGTTTATTACTTCCGCTTAACCGTATTTTCCCACGATACCATTGGTAGGTAGGATTTGTATATTGGGTTTCGGGTGTCGTCATCCGCAACAGCCATTCCGATTCTCCCCCGCACAGATTTCCGTCGGCCGGTGAGATTTCGGGTTGGGTGATATCCGAACCGGAAGAGAGAAGGATACTCTCGGGATCTGATTCGGCGGCGCAGGTGCTTCCGGCGATATAGACGGTGTAGGTTCCCTCTTCCGTCACTTCATAGGTCGGGTTAGTACCCTGTTGAACAACCTCATCTCCATCTTTAAACCAGTAATAGAGCTGTCCGGAAAATTCGGAAATATTGGCAATGCTCAGCAAAACGGTAGCATCATCACCACAGAGTTCGCCACCCGCGGGAACGCGTTCCAATATTGGTTTGGTGGCAGTATAAGGATAGGAGGGAATCTCTTTTTTTGTTGAGAGAGTGGAACAGTCGCCAAAATCGGCTTTCACCCGGTAGTTGTCATTTTCAGAGATCATATTGTTACTGGTATCTATGCGCAAGAAGCGTCCGGTCTCTCCCGGGATGGGCAGATCGTTACGATACCATTGGAAAGTGGTGGTTGACTCGTCAAATTGATCCATATTCGTGATATGAAGGATGACCGTGCCATTTTCCCCACATAACTGCAAGGCATTTCCGCCAAAGAAATCGATGGTGGGAACGAGAGGATTTCCTACTTCGGTCTCAATTGTTTTGGGTACCGATTCCGAGAAGCAGCCTTCATCGGCAACCTGAAGCACATACTCGCCCGGTATGGAGGTTACGTGGGTAGGAGTTGGGCCATGTTGCACCTCCACACCATCTCTTAACCAGCTGTAGATTGCATTTTCAGAATAGTGAAGGGCGTGATCTTCGGGATAGAGGATAATTCGCCCTGTAGTACCACAGATCTTATCTTCGCTACTGAGGATAACCGGGCGTTTGATAGATCCCGAGCCTAACGTAAGATCAACCCTGTCGGAGGGGAGTGAAGCCAAAGAGTCGGTAGGGGTTTCATGATCATATACAATCACATAATAGGTGCCCGGAATATTAGTCACTAATCTATTCGCTGTGCTCACCACGGAATCCGGCGTGCCCACTTTCACCCATTTGAAAGAGGGATTGGTGTATTGCGAGAGGTTCGTAATCTCGATCACCCCTACCCCATCTTCATCACATATTTGGGAACTCTCCGGAGAGACACTGATGACCGGTTTCGGAGCGCTCCGCACCGAGTCGATAACGACAGATACATCCGAAAGCGACATACAATAATTATCATATAGCGCCAACACATAATATTTGTCGGGTTGTGTGGCAATATAGGAGATATGTGTGGCAATCGTATCCCTCCTCAGCATGTGGTTTTCATTACACCAGATATATTCCGAAGCATAGGGATCCACATTGGTTACCGTAAGCTCAGTCTGGTTATCAGGAGGTGGCAAATTGGTGTAAATCACACCTGTGTCAGGAACAATGATCGGCTTTAGCGAACCGTCATAATTGATATATGTCACATCAACACTATCCGTATAGACGACACAACCGTATCCGTTTTGGATGCGTAGGCGGTAGTTTCCGGTATCCGTTGCATTTCTCAACAAGAGAAAATGGCGGGTCGCTCCCGGTAGTATCTCATCATTTTTATACCATTGAAAAGCGATAGGAGTGACATAACGGTTATAGTTTTCCAACCGGAGAATGACCGTTCCATCATTGCCGCATATCTGGGCCGATTCGGGATAGGCTGACATTTCGGGTTGTAGGATCAGATTCTCGGAGGTGACGATCGTGGAATCGGCGGAGACGGAAGAGCATCCATCGGAATAGACCTGAACGAAATAGGTGCCCGGAAGATCGGTGTAGTAGGTGTGCTCTTCACCCATCTGTAGTTGTTTATTATTTCTATACCAGATATAGGTGGCATTGGGAAAGCTGTTGGCGTTGCTTACGCTGATCTTTGTCATCCCTCCTTCGCATATCACCGAACCCGGTTCAAAAGTTAAGAGCGGTTTATGAAGCGCCTCGCCGCTATGGCTCAGATGCACCTCATACTCATCGGAGACGGAGGAGCAGTTGGCTTGTACTACTTGCAGGCGATAGATTCCCGCTTCGCGCGCCACATACACTGGTGTGGTTGCTCCGGGTATCGGCAAATCATCCTTAAACCATTGGTAGTCGGTTATCGCCGGGAAATTGGCCGTATTCTGTAATTTCAAAGCCACAACGCCGTGCCCGCCGCAAATAGTGTCATCGCCTATTACCGGAGTGATTATCGGCTTTCTGACTTCGTGCATGGAACCGCCCAAGATGAACGGTTCTGTCTTAATCGTGCAATCGCCCACTTTGATCAATGCGTAATAAACTCCCGAATAAATGGCATAATACCACGGATCGGAGGTGATACTCAGCAAATTATCCCTCTCCATCCATACATAAAGAGCATCAGGATATTGATCGCTGTTATTAATATATAGATAGACACTTCCCTGATCTGCGCACACAGAACCTGTTTCGGGCAAACGTTTGTAGTCTGCCGGAGGCAAGCCTACCGAGGCTGATTTCGAAATGACGATCTCATTCGATAAGACGGAGCAGGAGCCATCCACCACGCGCAAGAAATAGCGACCGGTGTCCGTGATCTCGATGGTCGGTTTATGATAGTCGGGATGCGACAAGTAAAGCACCCCGTCTTTATACCAAGAATAGATCGCATTAGCGTTATAATTTCCGCTCGTCAGTTGCAATATGATCACCCCTTCATTACCGCACAACAGGGTTGTTCCGGTCACAGAGCTTATCACCGCTTCATCAATATTATCTGTTGCAGAGATGGTGATCGGGAGCGGCGCGGATATGGCGGAGCAGTTGCCTTCAAACACTCTCACGGTATATTCGCCCGCTTCGGTTGCAAAATAGAGATCCTTCTGTTCCGCCTGCATCATCTCGCCATCCTTATACCATTTGATGATCGCATCATCACTATATGCGGCATAGTTGGCAAGATAGAGAAGAACGCTGCCGTTTTCGCCGCATATCTTTTCATAAGATGGATTAGCGCCAATCACAGGAACGGGAATGTTTCCCTGACTATTCACCACAGGTCGTCCATTAGAAAAAGCAGAACAGTTATCTTCGGAGAGCAACAGTTGATAATTCCCGGGAGAAGTCACAATTATCTCATGATCGGTTTCATCATAGAGCGGCTCTCCATCTTTATACCACAGGTAGGTTTGCGTTTCCGGTCGGTAGTTATCTTCATGAATCTTCAGGGATACAAAACTCTGTGAACCGCACAATTCATATAGCCCTCCTTCCGAATGGATGGCGGGGACATCTATCGTGGCATCATTATCTTTGGTTATCACGATAGTGTTGGTAGAGTAAGTCGTTCCCGAAATGACCACCTTGGCCATGTAAGAACCCGGCGTTGTAGCTATGCAACTCCGTTTTCCGGTAAACGCCGGCAAGAGGACATTATCCTTATACCATTGTATATTACTTGAAATCAACACCGTGCTCTCATCGAGGGTTAATCTGGCCACTCCATGATCTCCGCACAATACCGTTGAAGGCACCGCATAGATCAACGGTGAGACATTCACCACGATCTTGGTTGGGAGGGAACGGTAGGCCTCATCGGCGTAAGGTTCCGTATTGTTCGGCAAGCCGCCCTTCACCGAATATTGTATCTCCACCTGCCCGATGAAACCGGGTTTAGGAGTAAATGTAACCTTCCCTGTTTGCGTATCGAAAGACCAAACCCCTTCATTCACATAATGCAGATGATCGCTGATTGGTGTGCTTCCATCCATCGGGATGAACTTGATGGTGGCGGGATTGATGTGCTCACTGCTGCCATCCTGCTCTCTTCTGATGGTTCCCTCATAGGCAATATCATTGGCAAAGGGATCGAAAACGGCGGGCACATTGATGTTGGTATGCACCTCATCCGGGTAGGCTTCCGCTGCTCTCGGCAAGGTGATCGTAAGATTTTTAATGAAGTGATTATCCGTATATTCACCCGTAGAAGCGGCAAAACCGACTCTCAGAAAATTAGGCATTTTAGTAGATAAATTCAATACAGGGGAAGGAGGTGCAGGAGAGGCGACATGTCCCCAGCTGGGGCGATCGCCGGCTTGATCCGAAACAATCGACCGTTCCCTATATTTTGTCTCCGTTTTATAAGGATAATCCTTAATCACTGTCGTAATCGTTTGCCCATGTTGTATTTTAACCGTAATATACATACCTCCGCCATCTTCCTCCGGCACCGGGTATAGCTCGATAATTGCCTTGCGGTAGTAGGGACTGCTGGCATCCGTGAAGGTGCCACCGCCCCTGATATCGAAATTTCCGGAATAGGTGGAAGTAGTATTATAACTATATTCGCCGTCATCTTTTAAATAGACATAATTATGCCCTACGGAACCACTTTTTGTAGCTTGTGTCACTAACACCGGGTATCCGGTAAAACCATCCCCCATTCCTTCCAATTGATAACCAACTCCTTGAGCACCTCTCAGGGTCACGTGGCTTATCCCATTTTCGCTCTCACCTATTCCGTCTGTGATTTCATTATCCTGATATCGGGTAGCCTTAAAATTACCGAAGTTGTCGAAGCCGATTCCCAAGTAAGCGCCTGTCAAGCCTGCCCACCGTCTTCCCGAATAGCCCGGCAATATCGCTCTGCGGTACGAGTAGCCGAGACCGGCGCCATTGGTACCGATACGCGGAGTTACCACCTCATTGTCAAAGAAGAAGACACTGAAACCGTCCGCTTTCGACCCCCCATAAGCCATATACTCAAACTCAATAATAATACCATTGGCGGCATTAAACTTCCGGTCATTGATAAAAATGGCTCCGAATTTCGCCTTCGATGCATCCGTAAGTCGCACTCCGGCCGCCGTAAACGTGACATCGTTGGTAACAAAACCCATTGCCGGGGGTTTGGATATTTCAGCCGGCTGTGTCGTTGAAAGGAAAGATTGCTGATAGGGGAAATTTCCATAAATGGATTCTTGTCCTTGCGCTCGGCCCTTCCCCGAACAAAGCAGGAGCGCAACTGTTAAATAAAAGAGTAGCTTAACTTGTTTCATAAAATATGTTTTTAATTGTTATTGTTTCAATTTCTTCTTTTATGTTTTTGGAATATTCAAAATATAATTTCACTGACTTACCAATACATAAAACAAGTAGCCCCTATTTTTGGTTCTGATTTTTTGAAAATTTATCGTGATAGTTTTGAAAATAAACATCTTACAAAAGATTTTTCAAATACAGGAATCTTACTCTTAGCATCAATCTGCTTACTTGTCCTCTTATCCTTTTGCCAGCTTTTTCCTTTCCGCTTCTCCGCTTTCATCGCACCGCCTTTTTTTGATTTCACGGCGGTTCTTGATGGGCGAAGCGATGGAATGCGAAAGCTTAGTCGCCGAAAAATTCTATTTCAACAACTTCTTTACCTTTGCCGGCTCAAATTGCAAACAAATGATGTCGTCTAATCATAAGAAACTGAGCTATAATCAAGGAATCTTTTATGCCTTGTTATGTTATTTTGCGTGGGGTTTTTTCCCTGTCTTTTGGAAAGCGATAACCGGCGTGCCTGCTGTAAATGTGCTGGCTCATCGTATTGTATGGTCGTTTGTGTTTCTTTTGACGTGGGTGCTGCTTACGAACAGGAAAACATTTATCAGCTACATAAAGCAACCCCGACTTTTGTTGAGGCTCGGTTTGGCAGGTCTTCTTATCAGCGCCAACTGGGGGATATATATCTATGCGGTAGCAACTAACAATATTGTGGAGGCGGGTTTGGGTTATTACATCAATCCGTTGATAAACGTATTTTTGGGTTATGTGTTTTTGAAAGAACGGTTGGCAAAGATGCAGAAAGTGGCGGTGGTTTTGGCTCTTATAGGAGTTGCGTATTTCACGATCAGTTATGGTAAGTTCCCTTGGGTATCGATGATTTTAGCCATCACTTTCGGATTGTATGGATTATTGAAAAAGAAAGCCGATCTCGAATCCATGCCGGCACTCACAATAGAGACGATGATGGTCTTTCCGATTGCTTTGGCGTTTCTGATCTATAGCTCCGAAAGCAGTATGGCGATACCCCTTTTCCCATCCTCAGGAGTCACCATTACATTATTGATAGTAAGTGGTTTGGTTACGGCGCTTCCCCTTTTTTGGTTTGGAAAATCGGCGCAGGCACTTCCCCTCTCAACGATCGGTTTCATTCAATATATAAGCCCAACGCTGCAGTTGCTTCTTGGCATATTTGTCTATGGCGAAACTTTCGGCATCGAATATCTTATCTGTTTTGCCTTTGTTTGGGCCGGATTAATCTGTTATACCATCAGCATCCTGAGAGGTAAAAAAGTGACAATAGCGAAATGACCGGATATTTATCTCTGGTATTCTGCAAGCCGGAAATGGTTGGATAAAAAGGCGGGAAAAGAGTTGATAACTCTCGGCTTTTTGTGCTATTTTTGCATTAGAAATAGGTTGGAGAGTGATGAATGATGACCTTAGAGAAATAAACTATAAAATAAATAGAGGAAATGGACAAACAACGAATTTTACAATACAAAACCTCATTTGATAGTATCGCCCAGCATATTATCAATGACGACAATTCAGAACAAGTTGAAGTATGGTTTGCCCGTGACTTACAATCGGTTTTAGGCTATGTTCGTTGGGAGAATTTTACGGAAGCGATAAACAGGGCGGTTGAGTCTTGTAAAACGCAGGGAGTCAGCATCGATGACCATTTTCGTGAGGTCACGAAAATGGTCAAAATAGTCAAAGTCGGGAAGAAAATTGAAAAGACAACTAAAAAACTGCCGAAGAAATGAGAGAGTGGAAGGAATATAAGTTAGGGGAGATAGTTGAACTGATAGGAGGAGCAACAATCAGTAGGGTTGAAGAATTCAACAACCTTGTTGCTGCTTATTTCAACAAAATAATAAACAACCAACAACAAATTCGCACCCTCACTTCGCTTCGCGATACTTTATTGCCGAAGTTGATGAGTAGGGAGGTGAGGGTAGAAATGTAAAAAAACAAGCAATTATGAATATCTCGGAGAACCACTATAAAAAATGGATTTTAGAACTGAAAAACAAAATACGTTCAACACAAATCAAGGCTGCCATTGCTGTTAATTCTGCATTGATTGAATTTTATTGGGAATTGGGAAAAATGATTTCCGAAAAAGAAAACGTATGGGGAAATAAACTTATAGAGCAAGTAGCAAAAGACTTGCAATCGGAATTTCCCGACATGAAAGGGTTGTCGAGAAGTAATTTGTTTTATTGCAAACAATTTTATCTTTTTTACCATGAAGAATTAATCCAACAAGCTGTTGGACAATTTATGCAACAGACCGTTGGACAAATCCCTTGGGGGCATAACATTCTTGTTTTTAGTAAATCAAAGAATGTAGAAGAAGCTTTTTTTACATTCAGAAGACCATTGAGAATAGTTGGAGTCGCGACACATTGGCTCTACAGATAAAAAACGATTTGTATAAAAGACAAGGAAAATCAATTACGAATTTTAAAAATACGTTGCCAAATCCACAGTCAGATCTTGCCCAGCAAACACTCAAAGATCCGTATGTGTTCGATTTTATGTCTCTCTCCGAAAATGCAAAAGAGAAAGATATTGAAAAGCAATTGGTAAATCTCTATTGACAATGATAACAATGATTATTTTTCGACAAAGCAGAATAAATAATCAACAACAATTCCGTACCCTCACTTCGCTTCGCGATACTTTATTACCGAAGTTGATGAGTGGGGAGGTGAGGGTAAGGATATAAAAAATCAACCGATGGAAAAATATAGAAATAGATACCGAATTCAATCACACCGAATGCCCAATTGGGACTATTCGGGTAATGGTGTTTATTTTATAACATTGGTAACCCAACATCGGGAATGTAATTTGGGACGGATATTGGCCGGGAATAATGAAAAAATGGACGGAACGAATGATTTGCACGGTTCGCACGGTTCGCACGTAGAGGCGCACGGCCATTTGCACGTAGAGACGCACGGCCGTGCGTCTCTACAATTATGGTGTTCTATACCGATCCACCTGATATGCAAATGCTAGCAACAGAAACCGTATTGAAACAAGCGGAAATGATTGCAGAAGAGTTGACAAGAAATAAATAATCTGATTGCCCCGGTACGACTTTATGTGGCATAATAAACTCTATCCCTGACTTTTATTAGAAACTCTTCCAAATTATCTACTTGCCGGGTTCCCATAAACCATAACGGATGACCGCCATTGCGAACCTCGGAAAGAATTTTCGGATCGTTGGCTAATTCGTTTAAACCGTTTCTTTTATAGAAATTTAATCTACGGTTTGTGATTTCATCGTATGGGATTTCAGATTCGAGAAAAACCGGTTTGTGCAGATTCGTTGCCACCCAATCCAAAACTTGCTGACCAATTTTCCGGTTACGCATTTCAGGACGAACTCCGATGAAATGAATATAATAAGCATCTTCTAAATCCCAATAGATGAAAAAACCGGCTAATTCGTCATCTTCATAAATGGCATTGAAGTGCATCGAATTGGCACTATCTATTAAATCAGCCCACAAAGTAGTTTTGTAAAATCGTTCGTATTCCGGAAATATATCGCCGTGAAGCGTGATGAGCGTTTGTGCTTCGGAATCTTTGCTGGATGTAATCCGTCTGATTTTCATAATTTTATAAATTTAGCAATAGCAAAACAATAGACTTTGGCTCAAGTTTAAAATTGCGTTGTTTTCAGCGTTGTTTATTCTTTGCTTTTTGCCCGTTAGGGCATTCATATTAATAGAAGATATATTCCATTCGAAATTAAAACCTCGTAGAGGTTTCACATTGTTCAATTGATTAGGAAATATTTTCATCTTATTTTTATTTGTTAATCTATGAATCCCCTACGGGGATTTGTTGTTGTATTGTATATTGTTTCTATTGATATGCATGTCCTACGGACAATTATTGCACTCATTAATTTCATCTGTTAATATATAATTATCAACGCAATTTTAACTACAGCTTAGACTTTTTACTTCGTCACCTCCTCAAAATGTTTCTGTGCCCAGTCAATCATCATTTGCACTGCGGGCATCAGGCTTTTTCCGGTTTCTGTGAGGGCGTACTCAACCCTTGGCGGAATTTCGGCGTAAGCTTTGCGGCTAATCAAATGATCCTCTTCCAAATGCTTCAACGTGCTGGAAATCACCTTGTGCGAAATATCCGGAATCGCATTCATCAACTCTTTATAGCGCATCACGCCATTTTCTTGAAGCGAACAGAGTACCAAAAGCGACCATTTGTCGCCGATTCTTCCCAAAATATTCCTCACTGGGCATGTAGGATATTGTAAATCAAATTGTCTCATACAAAAATCAATTTTATCTGTTAAAATGCAAATGTATGACTAATAGTGGTAGCGGAGACAATTTCCGTCAACGCGCAAAGTAAATTCGAGGTGAAAGACTTCGGTAGTTTTAAAATTCATTCGTATGCGACCGCCGATCCGTTGGGCGATATGAGTTACATTATCGAAGGAAAAAATGCTCTTGTTATTTTGGAACCGGTTCTGTTTCATGTAAATATCAAAGAGTTTGGCGAGTATGTCGAAAGTTTAAAGAAGCCGATCGAAAAGGTTATCGCAAGTTATCACACGGGAGGATTTAATGCTTTTGATCCTGAATCTATTGTAATGATTGAAGGAATGCCTGAGTTTGAAAAAGGCGAAGCATATTCCGGAATGTCGGCTTATTTGGCTGAATTAGAACACGCGAAAAAATCAGGAGCGTCCCTCTTTATCGGCGGGCACGGAATGGGAACTGCGGAGATGAAAGATGTTGATTTTCAGATTGCTTATCTGAAAAAAATGAAAGAACTGATGAATAAAGAAAAATCAAGCGAAGGCTTTATTGCTGCCATGAAAAAGGCATATCCCTAAATTCCATCTTTCAGCTAATAAAAGAGAAAAATCTGCGTTCAGTAGTGGCTGAAATTTTCTCGTTCGGAGAGATCGTGCAAGCGCATATCTTAGCGGAGTCGAATGAGGCAAACGGAAAAATAATTATTAAACTATAAAACAGTATGTCAACCTATTCTGAAGATAAACGAAAAGTTACCACCCACCGTTTGTGGGAGATGAAAGAGCGGGGCGAAAAGATCACCATGCTCACGGCGTATGATTATTCTATGGCAAAAATCATTGACCAAGCCGGAATTGACGCGATTTTGGTTGGCGATTCCGCCTCTAATACGATGGTTGGAAACGCAACCACCTTGCCCATGACTATCGACCAGATGATCTATCATGCCAAATCGGTTGTGAATGCGACAACGAGAGCGTTGGTTATGGTCGATATGCCTTTCGGAACATGTTCGGGCAATCCGATTAAATCGCTCGAATCGGCCATCCGCATTATGCAGGAAACCGGCGCCGACGCACTCAAAATCGAAGGCGGGAAAGAGATTAAAGAGGATGTTAAAAAGATTATTGACGCGGGGATTCCTGTAATGTCGCATTTGGGATTAATGCCGCAATCTATCAATAAATACGGCACATACACCGTGAGAGCCAAAGAAGAAAAAGAGGCTCAAAAGCTGATTGACGACTGTCTGTTAATGGAAGAGTTGGGCTGTTTTGCCATTACCTTGGAGAAGATTCCGGCAACATTGGCAACTGAAATCACGCAAAAAGTTAAGATTCCCATTATCGGAATTGGAGCAGGCGGCGGAGTGGATGGGCAAGTGCTTGTTATTCACGATATGATGGGAATCAATAAAGACTTCTCTCCCAAGTTCCTGCGTCGTTATGCCGATCTATTCAGCATTATGACGGAAGCCACGCAACACTATATCAAAGATGTAAAAGAGAAAAATTTCCCCAACTCATCGGAGAGTTATTAGTGTAGAACAAACAACCGAGCAGAATTTCAACTAAAATAAATGGTGTTTTGCAACACGGTCTTGGCCATTAGGCCCAACCGAGTGATCACGATTTTAGACAACACCTTACAGGAGGGGAACACCACTAAACCCTCTTCGCGAGCGGAAGAGATCGTCAACCATTTCTTTGGTATTTTACGGAAAAATACCGTCAAGAACGTCATGTCTCTTTTTACGTCGACAAACGCTGCATCACCTCCAAGCATCTCACCTTTATCATCAAAAAGGTGACCGGCGAGACAGTTCTGTCATGGATACACACTGCTGTTATCACTGTAGCGAATCTGAATTCTCATCCATATCCAAATGAAAAGCAAACTAAAACAACTCCCCATCACAAGGCCGCAAAACAGATCTAACGGATAGTGAACACCGAGGTAAAGGCGAGTGTAACACATCAATAACGACCAAGCGGCTATAAACATAATCGTCCATTTACGGCGCGGTTTTGCAAAAAAAGCAAAGTAGAAAACCAAGATGACAGAGTTAGAGGCATGGCCCGATGGGAAGCTGAACTTTCCGCCTTTATAGAGTTTGCCATCCGACTTCTCTACTAAATGCACCTTTCCGACCAATGCAGGGTCATGGCTCGGACGAATTCGTCCTATATTGCGTTTCAACAAATTACAAGTTTGATCATTTGCCGTAACCGTTAACGCCAAAAAAATTAAAATCAATATCGATTTCTTTTTCCATTTCCTGATTATCAAAAAGATGACCAACAGATAAAGCGGCAACCACACGAACGTGTTCGACAGCCAAAACATAATCGGATCCAACCAATCAACATGGAATCCATTGAAAAACAAAAACAACCAAGTATCGAAATCCAGTATTTTATCTAACATCTATTCAATAATTATTTCAGCATTATTCTTTTCATCCTATCATAATCTATTCAAAATCAGCATACAGCAAATATTGCTTTCGCATTTTCTTGAACGCTTCCAGTTCCGGTTTCCACGAATCCCGGATCTGTTCTTCAGAAAGACCGTCAACAATCTGTTGGCGCAACGTGCTTTTTCCGGCTAATTTGTCGAAAAACTCCTTATTCGTGAAGAAGGTCTCGCTTTTGGGGAAGTGCTGATATGCCGTAATGATATATTTTATGGAGAAGCTATTGCTTCCGTTGAGGTTGTTGAGAGCCTCGTTTGTGAGGTCGTATCCCCTGCATTTTTTACCTTTTTGCGGTGGATTTTCAGCAACACCCTTGATGGGATTCGGCGTGAAATAGAAATCTCCGGCGGTCAACAAGGGATGTCCGAAAACCTGGAAGGGTTTAGTGGTTCCGCGTCCCACGCTCACCGGTGTTCCTTCGAAAAGACAGAGAGACGGATAGAGGTAGATCGCCTCGTCGGTTTGCAGGTTTGGCGACGGTGGATAAGGCAATGAATAGCGGCTATTGTGCGTGTAGTTTTCCATCGCGATCACCGTCAGTTTGCAAGTCGTTTTGTTGGCCAGCCAGCCCTCGCCATTGATCATCTTGGCATACTCGCCAATTGTCATGCCGTGCACAACGGGGATCGGGTGCATACCTACGAAGGAGTGGTATTTCATCTCCAGCACGGGGCCATCCACAAAGTATCCGTTGGGATTGGGGCGGTCGAAAACGATCACCTCAACGCCATTCTCCGCCGCACTTTCCATCACATAATGTAATGTGGAAATGTAGGTGTAGAAACGACATCCCACATCCTGAATATCAAAGATGATGACATCCAAATCACTGATTTGCTCAGCTTTTGGTTTTTTATTATTGCCATACAGCGACACGATAGGCAACCCTGTCTTCTCATCTTTGGAGGAAGCTATGTGCGCACCGGCTTCGGCCTCCCCGCGAAATCCGTGTTCGGGACAGAAGATTTTGACAAGGTTTACCTTCTTCGCCAGCAATGTGTCCACCAAATGCGTGGAACCCACCCGTGATGTAAAATTGCCACAAATCCCTACTCTTTTATCCTGTAACAAAGGAAGATAAACATCGAATCTTTCCGCTCCCATGACAATCCGGCCATTCTCTTTTTCGGATTCATGCGAAGCCACTAAAGGGGGATTACCATTCGCACATCCTAATGAAAACGACAACAGTAAAAGGCAAACAATGTATTTCATGAAAAAGGTTTTTTAAAGTTCGTCGCGAAAATAGAAATATTTCACTATGGAAAGTCGTATCTTTGCAGCACCATCGCAAGGATGGTTATCATCCGGCTACTTTACGGCAACCGGATTGTAAATCAAAAATATAATATTAAGGACTTGCTATGAATCGCTTCACGATTATAGGTACTGGAAATGTTGCGGCATGGTTTGCGGACCGGATTCGCAAAACGGGTGGAGTGATCAAGGAGGTCTATGGCCGCACACCCGGTAAAACAGCTGATTTTGCGGCAAGATTTGGCAGTTTGCCCATTAACGACTTACGCAAACTTTCTCCGCACAGCGACCTCTACATCTTTGCCGTGACGGATGACGCGTATCCTGCCGTGATCGCCGAAGTACCCTTTATGATGCCTTGCGCAATTCACACTGCCGGCGCCGTGCCCATCTCCGTTTTCAAGGATAAAGCCTCCCGTTTCGGAACGATTTATCCTTTCCAAACCATCTCTGCGAAGGGAGATTTCGACGACTTAACCGTGCCTTTATGCGTGGAAGGAGAGTCACCGGAAACCGAAGATTATTTGTTAAAAACAGCAATCCTTTGGAGTGAAACGGCAAAATTGCTCAATGAGGAACAGCGACAGCGATTGCATTTGGCAGCAGTTTTCTCCTGTAATTTCACCAACGCACTCTACGGCATCGCATTTACGCTACTCAAAGAAAAGAAACTTGACCCGCAATTACTCTTCCCATTGTTAGAGAACACGTTGCAAAAAATCAAAACGATGTCGCCAAAAGAGGCGCAAACCGGTCCTGCTATCCGCCGCGACCAACAAACCATCAACGGCCATCTCTCTCAACTAACCAATCCGCAATTCCGGGAAGTGTATGAGTTGATGACTAAAATCATTCAAAATAATGATTAACACATTGAACACCAATGATATTATGAAAAACTACAGAGAAAAACTAAAGCAAATCACCACTTTCATCTTTGACTTTGACGGGGTTTTATCGGATGGGAAAGTATATGTGCTACCGGACGGCGACCAGCTTCGGGCAACGGATGTAAAAGACGGTTATGCAATTCATTATGCACTGAAACAGGGTTACAATATCGCGGTTATCTCGGGTGGCTATTCGGAGAGTATGCGCCTGCGCTACAAATCCTTCCCCGAAATGGAGATCTATCTGAAAATCGGGAACAAAGTGGAAAAATTACACGAATATATGGCTGCCCATCAATTGAGTGGCGAAGAGATCCTTTACGTCGGCGATGATATTCCGGATTACGAAGTGATGCAACTATGCGGGTTGAAATGTTGTCCCGAGGATGCAGCAGTGGAGATCAAGGATATTGCGGATTACATTTCGTTCCAACCGGGCGGCAAAGGTTGTGTGCGCGATGTGATCGAGCAGGTGATGAAAGCACAAGGCAAATGGTTTGGCAAAGAAGCATGTATTTGGTAAACGGCAATAAAAGATGAACACTTTCCCGACTAAAGCGGAAGACACCCAAGACCCCTATTTTCAAATGGCGGTGGAGTTTGTCAACTCCACTTCCGAACACATCTTCCTGACCGGGAAAGCGGGAACTGGGAAAACAACTTTTTTAAGATATATCGCTAAAAATAGCCATAAGAAAGTGTTGGTTTCCGCACCCACCGGTGTGGCGGCGATCAATGCCGGCGGCATGACACTGCACTCGCTTTTTCAATTGTCGTTCGAGCCATACATCCCCAACTCCCGCATCAAAGACACGTACAAATTCGGGAAAGATAAACTAACCTTGCTTCAACAAGCCGACATGCTGATTATTGACGAGGTGAGCATGTTACGTTCCGATACGCTGGATGCGGTAGAAGCCACGCTTCGCTTCGCCCGTCGTAATAAACGACCGTTCGGCGGAATCCAAATGCTCTATATCGGCGACCTTTTTCAGCTGCCGCCCGTTGTAAAAAACGACGAATGGGCGTTGTTAAAGGATTACTATAAATCACCATTCTTTTTCCACGCCACATCAATCGAGAAGAAACCACCCATCTATTTGGAGCTGAAAAAGGTATATCGCCAACAGCAACAACTGTTCGTAGAGTTGCTGAACAAGGTACGAAACGACAATCTGACGGCGGAGGATTATAATTTGTTAAATAGTCGATATAATCCTGATTTCGAGGATAATTCCGGCAAGAAATATATCACTTTATGCACGCATAATTACCAAGCGGATCAATTCAATTCCCTCAAGCTGGAAGAGCTGAAAACCACAGAGCATCAAT
Source organism: Bacteroidales bacterium OttesenSCG-928-B11 (assembly GCA_030267125.1). Taxonomy (GTDB): domain Bacteria; phylum Bacteroidota; class Bacteroidia; order Bacteroidales; family WCHB1-69; genus JAGVVH01. The sequence goes on along the minus strand of JAJDJJ010000020.1, from coordinate 14,028 downwards.
TTTCCGGAGAGATCAAAGGAGAATTTCCCGACCACATCCTTCCCACAGAAAAAGTACTGACATTGAAAGAGGGTGCGCAGGTAATATTCATCAAAAACGATCTGGAAAATCCTCGGCGGTATTACAATGGAAAAATCGCCACCATAACCAAGATCAGTGGAGATGACATCTATGTGCTGCCCGAAAATGCCGAAGAGGATTTTTTGTTGGCAAAGGAGATTTGGCGGAATGTGAAATACAAGCTGAATGAAGATGCCAGTGAGATAGAGGAGGAAGAGTTGGGCGTTTTCAAACAATATCCATTGCGGTTGGCATGGGCAATCACGATCCACAAAAGTCAAGGCCTGACATTCGAACATGCGGTAATCGACGCCCGACAAGCGTTTGCGGCGGGACAGGCTTATGTGGCATTGAGCCGTTGCACCTCGCTGGATGGCATTGTATTACGCAGCAAAATTACACCATCATGCGTGCAAACGAATGCGGAGGCCGTGGACTTCTCCTCAAACGACAAGCCCATAGAGAGTTTACAGCAGATCCTCTCCTATAGCAAAAAGAACTTCTGGTGCGATCGGCTCATCAGCGAATTTGATTGGGAGCCACTGCTGCGGTTGCTTCGCAACTTCCAGCATTTCACCGAGGAGCATATCTCTGATGAAATTCAGACGGCTCACGAAATGACCGAACAGCTATACGTGGCTGCCTTGAAGCAACAAGACGTAGCTCGGAAGTTTCAAGACCAACTGAAAAATATCATCGCCAAGAAAAAGAATGAAGATGAATGCATTATCCTCCTGAAAGAGCGGGTTACAAAAGCCGTGGCCTATTTTTTCGAAGATTGTAAAAATAAGATACTGGCACCCGTGCAATCGTTGAAAGCCACTTTTAAAGGACAAAAGAAAGCTAAAAAGTACTGGCGGAAACTAAACGAACTGGAAGACGACATTGTTCTTTTTTTGACGAATATGAAGCGGGCTAGATTCAATGATGTTCCACTATTCGATGAAAGTACGGAGTTGGCGGATTTACATGCGGAAGGGGAACTCCGGTGGGAGGGAAAAGCTGAAACCTAATCGTTTTTTTTGTGTTTCTCCATCATTTTTTCCTCTTTTTTCCCAATACCAACACTTTCTTTAATCCCCCCATAAAGCGTGTTCCAAATTTGATGGAACTGAAAATAGTAGCGATTCCTGTCGAAATGAGCTCTAACTTCTCTCGGATCCTTTTTCCCTTTCGGGTTGTCACTGATGAGTACAAAATCGTTAGCTATCGCTGAGATGAATGACCGTTTTTTTTCGTGGTCAGGTTTCAACAACGACACTTTCAGATCATTATAAAGCATTAGCACATTTGCCGTTGACGTTTTATCATTGCCGGACAACGTGAAAGAGAACTCCGGTATGTGCCCCGATTCGATGCGGATATTGCCGGAAGCTTCCGTGATTGCATTCACTTCAGACAATTGTAGATTTCTGATCTTCCCATTCAATTCAAAATGTGTGGAGCTAACATCTATCGGGAAAGAATATCGCAAAGTGATATGGCCGGTTTTGTAGACAGTCCCGTAAACATCCGCCTCGCAATAACTTTTCGCACGGTCTTCTATATTGGTTATATTTCGGATCTCTCCCTTGAAATCATTAAAAAACACCGTTCCAATCGCCTCTTTTCCCTTGGCGGTCTCTTCATAGTGAATATTACCTCCAAGTATTTTCACTTTATTGATTTTCATTGGAATGGGAATCTGGAGTATCATTTGTGAAAAAGCAGGTTTAATAATCGGCGTAGGCGGCACATTCTTGTTTTTGTAAGCATGAACGTGGTAATTATCAACCTGTATGGAATCAATGAGCAAGCGATGGTGATAAATCAACTCTTCGGCATTAAAATTGCAAACCGCTACCTGCTGCATCGTAATTTCAGCAGTCGTAGGCCGACCGGTCTTTATGGGGAAAATATATTTGTTAAAAATGGGCATAATGACAACCGAATCCACTGTGAGCCGTCTCGATTCATCGTCAAAATGGATATTCCTAACCGACACCTCATAGTCGTTTATGCTGCATTTCGTCTCATTTGACTCGAAACGGATATTTTTAAAAAGCGGCGCATCCGTCGAAAGAATCTCTTCGGGATTAATATATAATGTATTTAAAACCAAATTAATACCATCAATATGAAAAAAGACTGAATCCTGATTTCCGAGGATATACCGTTTAAATGAACCGTCATCCACCAGGATCTCTTTCAATGTTAATCCATGAACAAATGAGGGCAACAACTGTTGGTCATTTATTTCTTTCAAAGTGTCCTTGCCTATCCCGTTCAAGGGATACATGGCGATTTTGGGGCGCATGACCTCCAGCTTGTCTATCACCAGTTCCGATTTTTCTCGCAATGCGGTAATTATGTGCATAGCTGAGAGTTCTATCCTTTCAGCGTGCACAAGATAATAGGCCTTGGGCAGTTTATTGCTATCCGCAAAAAGCCTATTCTCATTCACTTTTAGAGTAATATCGACCAATGCCAGCTTCCCTTTCGAGAGATTAACCTTCATCTTGCTTATGTCGAGAGTGTAGAGATTATCTGTACTCTTTTCCACCTTTTCGATGATCAATTGCCGTCCTTTTCTTTCAATATTATGAATGACATAAATGCCAAATCCAGTCAAAATCAACAAGAAAGCGAGAAAGCAGATTCCGACAATTGCCCAAGTCTTTCTATGGGATACTTTTTTTTCCGGCATGGTAATGTGTTATTCTATGAAAATTTCGATGCTATCATCGATTTGAAGACTGGTCAAAATAGCCAGCGCTCCATCTTTAATCGTGATTTCGATATATCCTAATCTATTAATTACTAAATAAATACCATCTTCATTAGCTTGATAGTGTTTATAAAATTTATTCGTCTTGACATGTTGACGGGAACCAATTTTTGCTGTGAATCTTTTTCCGGCGACATGTTCCAAAAAAAGCGAGGCGGGGATATTGGTAACTGCATTGCAATTAGAATCGATATAGACTACTTTGCCTTTCAGCACATTAGCAATCGCATTATAATCCGGCAAGGAGATCAGTTTTCGTTGTAGCGCAGGATAATCTTCCGCCTTCTGTTCCAGTTCGCTCTCATAAAACCATTGAAGCATCCGGATCATTTTATAAGGTATGGATATCTCTTTCATCGAATCAGGGAAACGCCAAGCCTTTTCAATAGGATTGTTTTCCGTGATCAGCGAAAAAACCCCATTGTCATCACCCAAAAAATAATGCTTCTCATATTTAACCAAAACGGGATTTGATGTATAAGAATTAATCGAAGCGGTGAGGATCAGATGCAAGGTCTCATCCGGAAACGACTGGAAGGAATTTTTTAAAAGAAAAGCAGTCTGCATGATATTATTCTTCTCAATCGAGTGTGTAATATCAATGACATTTGCATCAGGAAAAGCCTTGTACAATTCGCCTTTCATCATGCCTATGTATGGATCGCGCAGTTTCCAATCACTGATCAGCGTAATAAGTTTCATCTTCTTGATTTTGCTTGCAAACTTACAGAAAAAAATGGTTAAATATTTTTGAGATACTACGACAATTGATGTGGGGTTATTTCGATAAACGAAGAGGATAAGAATCGTTATTCTATAAACGAGAGGGATTCCAATTTTTAGTATTACTTTTGCCGACTTGAAATTTTCAGTCAAAACTTTTCTATATGGCAAGTATTCAGGATTTTAAAGAAGCCTTTAGCTTAAAAGGGAAAAAAATGAACCCCAAAGAACTAGCGAAAGAGTATGCTATGATTCTGTTCGGTGCGTTGCTCATGGCAATCGGTTTTGTGGTATTTGTCTCGCCTTTGAAACTGGCGCCGGGCGGTGTTTATGGTATCGCCATCATATTGCACCATCTTTTCGGATTTCCCATAGGGCTTTCAGGAATCACCCTCGAAATCCCGCTCTTCATCATCGGCACGCTTTGGCTGGGACCGAAGTTCGGGTTGAAGACGATTGTCGGCATCATCTCGCTTTCGGGCTTTATCTCGCTACTCGAGCACTTTTACGGCTATGATCCACTCATCGCCGACCCTTCAGCGCAATTCCTGATTGCCTTGTTTGGCGGTGTTTTCATTGGACTGGGTCTGGGTTTGGTTTTCAAAAGCCGGGCTACTTCCGGCGGCACCGACATCATCGCCATGATCGTTTCCAAGTATTTCAAACATCTCCCTATCGGCACAGTCCTGATTTGCGTAGACTCTTTTGTGGTTCTTTTTGCTTTGATTGCCTTTAAAGATTGGAGCGTCCCACTATATTCATTATTAGTAATTTATATGACCGGCGTGGTGGCCGACAAGGTGATGGCCGGTTTTGCTTCCGCCAAGGTGGTGATGATTGTTTCAGATAAACACGAAGAAATTGCTATCCGTATCATGAATAATCTGAAACGCGGCGGAACCTACTTGAAAGGCGAAGGCATGTACAGCCATGCGGAAAAGAAAATCATTTATGTCTCCGTTTCCCGCAAACAATTACCCCAACTCATCTATTTCGCCCACGAGATCGACCCGCGCGCTTTTGTTTCTATTTTAGATGCTTCATCTACGTTAGGCGAAGGCTTTGAATCGCTAGAAGAAAAAGCTCTTTCTTGATCAAAAAACAGACAAATCAATTATCCAATTATCGTTCTTATGGAAGATTTCAACCAAAAAATAATCGATGTGTTATCAACCATCCACGATCCGGAAATCCCGGTGAACATTTGGGATTTGGGGTTTATCTATAATATTGACATTAAAACAAATAAAGATGTCGATATTTTGATGACTCTGACCGCGCCAAACTGCCCAGTGGCGGAAACATTACCTGTGGAGGTACAAAACAAGGTTGCCGAAATTCCCGGTATCGGCATGGTAAACGTGAAGATCACCTTTGATCCACCTTGGACTATGGAGAAACTTTCTGACGTAGCAAAGCTGGAGTTAGGGCTGATGTAAAAAAACATGCCGCATTGTCTAAATTTTTGACAATACTGTCCAAAATTTAGACAATGCGGAAATTCGCCAGCTCCAATTCTTTTTGACTTTCAGCAAGTTGCATTTTTGGCATGGCAATTGCCACAATCTGAGTCGTGCCAATTGCCTATTATGAAAATCAATACCGCCATCTTCTTACTGCTACTATTCCCCATCATCGGAACAAGTCAGTCTCTTTGGAATCTGGAGCGATGTATTGAATTTGCCATCGAGAATAGCACCAAAACCCGGATACAAGAATTAAAACAGAATAATATAGATCAGAATCGCAAGACAGCGATCGGGAGTTTTTTCCCATCAATTAACGGAAGTGTGGGTGCACAAAGCAATTTCGGACGTAGCATCGACCCTGAGACCAATACCTACTTCGATGTTTCGAACCTCAGCAATAGTTACCAGCTCAGTGGAAGCATCCCGATCTTTAACGCAGGACGACTGATCAATACGCTTCGTATTTCAAAATTGGCCCAATTGAACGGCATCGCCGAAACTCAACGAGTGAAGGACGAAATAGCCATTGCCGTGATTCAGGCATACATAGACCTTTTTTATTTTCAACAATTGGAAAGTCTCTCGGAGCGTAAACTCTCCGAGAGCCGCCAATTGTTGATTGCCACCCGCAAAATGGAAGAATTAGGCACTCGCAGCGCGGTAGATCGACTGCAAATGGAAGCATTAGTCGCACAAGACCAATATCTTATTGTACACTCCGCCAATCAAATAAGCGATGCTTTCATTACGCTGAAAAACAGCATGAACTATCCATTAGAAACAGCTATTTCGATTGATACCGTGATGCCGCAAAACAACCTCCCCTACTCTCCCACTGAACTGGCATCGCTTTTTGATATAGCCTCCTCCACCAATCCCATCGCAAAATCGTCCCTTTTAAATCAAGATATTGAACGATTTAACAAAAAAACAGTTCTTTCCACGTTGCTTCCATCTCTCTACCTTTACGGTGGAGTAAATACGTATTACAACAAAATATTGACCGGCGAAGCGGTGATGCCGTCTTTCAACAACCAGTTTATCAACAATATGGGTGAATGGGTGGCTATTTCGCTCTCCATCCCGATTTTCGACGGACTTTATAATCACTCCCGCTATAAAATCGCAAAGAATAATTTTAAAATTGCTCAACACCAACACGATGAGGTGCTTCGTCAACTTCATGCCGAAATATCCAAAACATTAAATGAAAAATCGGGACTGGAAAATGAGGCGACTCAGATGGCAAAACAAATCGAGGCAGCACAATGGGCGTATAATGCCACCAAGAAACGTTACGAACTCGGCACTCAAAGCGCCCTTGACCTGCAAACCGCCTCCAATAATCTGTTACAAGCACAAGTGAATCTATTACAGATTGAGTTACAGCTTTTTCTGAAAGAAGTAATGGTGGAATATTACAGGACAGGAACAATGAGGAACTACGAATGGAAACAAGTGGTACAGTAACGTAGAATGGGAAACTGCTACCCATACCATAACACCTCCTAATACCCAAACCAACTAACATTATGGATATCAAGTTAGAAAAGAAAAAAGGAATCCGGAAGAAACATCTGCCCTACATCATCGGGGGAGTGGTGATCCTCTTTTTGTTAGGATGGATCATTTTTGGGAATCACGGCAGCACATTGCGGATTGAAGGAACCGGATTGAATATTGCACCGGTGAAAGAGGGGCAATTTAATGATTATGTGAGAATTAACGGACAAGTTCAACCGATCACCGTTATTCTGGTGAGTGCCGAAGAGGGCGGAATCGTACAGGAGAAGTTAGTGGAGGAGGGAACGCAGGTGAATGAGGGGGATGTCTTGGTGCGGCTGTCAAATTCTACTTTGGATCTTTCCATACTGAACAGCGAAGCAGAGTTGGCTGAAAAACAGAATTTTCTGCGAAACACGCGGGTAACGATGGAGCAGGAACGGTTGAATCTCCGGTTAGAGAAGTTGCAATTGGATCTCGAAGTGAAACGGAAATACAGAATCTATCAGCAGCAGAAGGAACTTTTTGAAGAGAAACTCATTGCCCAAGAGGAGTATCTGCAAGCCAAAGAAGATTACGAACTCAGTAAAGAGAAGCAACTCTTAGTTATTGAACGTCAGAAACAGGACTCGATCTATCGCTCCGTGCAGATCGATCAGTTAGAGGATAATCTGGAAAACATGCAGCGCAATGTCATGTTGATTCGCGAGCGAAAAGAAAAACTCAATGTCAAAAGTCCGATCAGCGGCGAATTGGGACTGTTAGATGTTGTTTTAGGACAGAATATTTCTATGGGACAGCGAGTTGGACAGATCAACGATTTGTCGGATTACAAAATCGAGGTATATATTGACGAACATTATATCGACAGGGTGAAGAGCAATCTTCCCGCCACATTTGAGCGGCAAGGAGTGAAGTATCAGTTGCGTGTCCGAAAAGTGTTTCCGGAAGTTCGCGATGGCCGTTTCCGAGCGGAGTTAGTCTTTGCTGGAGAGCGCCCCGACAATATCCGTAGCGGGCAGACTTACTACATCAACATGGAATTAGGGCTTCCCACGGAGGCTGTTTACATCCCCAAAGGCTCCTTCTTTCAGGAGACCGGTGGGAAGTGGATCTATGTGGTAGATGAAGAATCAGGAAAAGCATACAAACGCACAATCCGGATCGGAAAGCAAAACCCGCTCTATTACGAAGTCCTCGAAGGCTTGCAACCCGGCGAAAAAGTGATCATCTCCGGCTACGAAATGTTCGGCGAAAATGAGACGTTAGTGATAGGATCTCCGTAAGTGATAGATACACAGTAAAGACGTGGTGAACCACGTCTCCCTCACAGACAAAACAAAGATCGAAGATACACAGTAAAGACGTGGTGAACCACGTCTCCCTCACAGACAAGACAAAGATCGAAGATATAACAGCAAAGATCACAATGACCAATTATCCCCTAATATGAAGCTAATACTAAGAAACTTACTCCACATTTTCCGCCGTTACCGATTAGCGACGATCCTGAATATTTTAGGATTGAGTGTGGCTTTTGCGGCATTCATTATCATTATGACCCAAGTGCTTTACGAGTGGTCATACAATGATGTTCACGAAGATGGCGATCGAATTTATCGCATTGAGTATCACGATGAAGAATGGCATCCGAACTTAAGCCGCCCATTGATTGAATTAATCGGCAAATCCTCACCTGTAATTGAGAGTTTTACCTTTACAGATCCTTGGCCATCAACACCATGGTTCGAAATTGAGAAACCGGAAGGGAACGAATATATCACTCCTCTCTTTAATCGTGTCACACCCTCCTTTTTTGAGATTTTCAACTTCGAATTCATAGAGGGTTCGCCAGCGGATTTAGCCGTGCACCGTGCCGCTGTTGTCATCCCCAAAAGTTTGGCCGACAAATATTTTGATGGCTCGGCAATGAATAAAACAATACAGAAAAAGGGAGAAAATGCACCTTTCGTCATTGTGGGTGTTTATAAAGATCTGCCGAAAAACAACACCTTTCAAAATGCCATTTATACTGCTATCCCGGAAGAGGAAAATGCTACGGACTTGGGAAATTGGAATTATGTGGCATACATCCGGCTACATCATAAAGCGGAAAATCCGGAAAAGGTGATGCGGGAGATGTTGGAGCAAACGGATCATGAACTGTTAGAGTGGGATAAAGAGTATTGGGATGAGGCGATTGAAAATTCAACATTTCGGCTATCCTGTTTCGAGGAGATCTATTTTGCTCCGAAAATTCACTCGGATTGGGGGCAGAAAGGGTCTAAAGAGATGACCGGTTTATTGTTCCTCATCGCCTGTTTGATTGTGATTATTGCAGCAATCAATTACACTAATTTCTACACGGCGCTGTCGCCATTGCGAGCAAAAAATATTGTCACCCAGAAAGTGTTGGGTGAAGAGGAGTCCAAAATCCGCCGTTCTATCATGGTGGAAGGAGTCATCATTGCCTTGTTCGCATTTGCTTTCTCGCTGTTTATCATATTAGTAGTACAGAAAACACCCATTCCGGATTTGTTGAAATCATCCTTGCTATTAAAGGAACATCTTCCATTATTGTTTATTTCCGGTGGAATTGCTTTGTTAACAGGATTTTTCGCTTGTATGTATCCGGCATTTCAGATGAGTTCCTTTCCGGTGGCATTGGTGCTGAAAGGAAATTTTGGGCTTTCCCCAAAAGGGCGGCGTTTACGTTCGGTATTGCTGAGCATTCAATTTACAGTCTCCATTATTCTGTTAATTATGGCGATTTTCACTCGAGAACAAACAAGTTATATGTTAAACGATAACAGAGGTTTTGATGAGGAGCGACTGTTCTGTTATTATATAAATACGAATGATGAAAAACGCAAGGCAATTTCCCAGCTGTTGTTAGATAATCCAAATATTGAAAACGTTGGATTTGCTGATGCTTTCATCGCTTCCGATTATTATATGGAGTGGGGAAGTGAATTTAAAGGGGAGAATATAAACCACACTACATTTTTGGCATTGCCTGGTTTTATTGAGACACTCGGAGTGGAGCTCACGGAAGGCCGCGATTTCAGAGAATCCGACCGGGGCACAGAACGCGGAGCGTATATCTTTAATGAAACGGCAAAAAAGGCTTTCAATATGGAGTTGGGCGACAGGGTGCGTGGTGGCGAAATTGTCGGTTTTGTGAAAGATTTCCATTTCACCTCCTACCGCCGCCCCATCACACCGATGTGCTTTGCGATTTTTGGCACCGAAGAGGGAGGGGATAATGCCTATTCAGCCCTCTATTTCAAAATGAAAAATCTGGAAAAACGCGAAGAGACATACAAATATGCGCAAGATGTTCTCGCACAATTCAGTCCCTCACCGTTTATCTTCATCCATTCTCTCAAAGAAAATGCAAAATGGCAATACCAAGACGAAAAGAATACATCCGCTCTGATCTTTATCTTCTCATTCCTCTCTATCCTCATCTCCTTAGTGGGTGTTTTCGGATTGATCATCTTTGAAACCGGGTATCGTCAAAAAGAGATCGCCGTACGCAAAGTATTTGGCGCTAATCTTCGTGATATATTGCTGATTTTCAATAAAACATATATTAAACTACTGCTCATCTGTAGCCTTATAGCGGTTCCTGTTGGTTATCTCCTGGCTAATCGCTGGTTGCAGAACTTTGCCGTACATATTCCTTTGAAAATCTGGATCGGACTTTTTTCAGTACTAATCATATTATGCCTCACCATACTAACAGTAACAATGCAATGCTGGCGCACCGCCAACGAAAACCCGGCGAAAACAATAAAGAGTTGACGAGTGGACAAGTGGAAAAGAAGACAAGTGGATAAGTGGGCAGGTGGATAAGAAGACAGGCAGACAAGTGGATAGAAGATAGGTGGATAAGAAGACAAGTGGAAAAGCGGGCAGAGGACAGGTGGAAAAGTAAAACAGAGAACAAGTGGAAAAGAGGAACAGAGGAGCAAAATGTAGAGACGTGGTTCACCACGTCTCCCCACCCCCCCCGACAACAACAACAAAAAACCAACAATATCATGTTAAGAATAGAAAATTTGAGCAAAAGTTTCCGTACCGAAGAGGTGGAAACCATCGCGCTGAACAGCGTGAATTTAGAAATCAACGAAGGCGAATTTGTAGCTGTGATGGGGCCGTCCGGTTGCGGGAAATCCACGCTACTCAACATCTTAGGACTGTTGGATAATCCCACGAGTGGCGAGTATTATCTGATGGATGACGAGGTGGGGAAGTTGAAAGAGAAGGAGCGCACCCGTATCCGGAAAGGGAAGATCGGGTTCGTATTCCAGAGTTTCAACCTCATTGACGAATTGAATGTGTATGAAAATGTGGAACTCCCGCTGACTTATCTGAACTACAAAGCCTCACAACGGAAAGAGATGGTGAATGAGATTCTGAAACGGATGGCTATCAGTCATCGTTCGGGACACTTTCCGCAGCAACTTTCCGGTGGGCAGCAGCAGCGGGTGGCTATTGCGCGGGCGGTCATCGCCGGGCCAAAACTGATCCTCGCCGATGAACCTACCGGAAATCTGGATTCCAAAAATGGGCTTGAGGTAATGCAGCTGCTTACCGAACTCAACCGAGAAGGTACAACCATCGTCATGGTTACTCACTCGCAACATGATGCCGGATTTGCACACCGGATCGTTAATCTGTTTGATGGACAGATTGTTTCATCCGTAAACCAATTATTATAATGAACGATCTGAAATATGCTTTGCGGCAAGTTCTTCGCGGAAGAAATAATAATCTGACCAAAATTATCTCTTTGGTTTTTGGTTTGACAATCTCCCTTGTGATTTTCATAACTATCGCTTTTCAAATGAGTTATGACAAATTCCATCCGGATGTTGACAATCTGTATGTGGTTAATTGTCAATTCAACGCGGGAGAAGACAAGCGCATAGAGACAACACAGATCAGTGGGCCGATTCCATACGCCATGATGGAATCATTGGACGAAGTGGTCTCGGCCACGACAGTGAGGCAGTTTGGTTATCCCAACTTTAAATCTGGCGATCAGCAGTTCAGCCTCAAAGCGATTTTTGTGGATTCACTGTTTTTTAAAACGTTAGGATTTGAAATCAGCAAGGGGAAGGAGGAGTTATTGGCAATTCAAAGCAATGTCTTCATCTCTGAATCGGCGGCAGAGCGTTATTTCGGAGAAAAAGATCCGGTTGGGGAGGTGCTACGGATGGAGAATGAAACTTCCTTTACGATTGTTGGGATTTTCAAAGATTTTCCGCCAAATTCGCAATTTAGCGGCGATATCATCATGCCCATTCGCAATTTACTAGATATTTGGGGCTTCTATTATGGTTTCGAGGGAGGTGATAGTTTTTTCGGTTATGTGAAACTTGCGCCGGGTACTGATCCTGAAATCGTTAATGAAAAATTGCCGGGTATTTGGCACAAATATTGGGATGTGGAAAAATATGAAGAAGCCGGATATTTGCAGCGTTATTACCTCACTCCATTGAAGACATCACATACTGGATCTAAGGAGATCCGATTATTAATCACCATCTTAGCAATCTTAGGCGTGACCATGTTGCTGATTACCACGTTCAATTATGTACTCCTCTCTGTTTCAGCGATTAATAGACGGGCGCGAACGGTGGGTGTACATAAATTCTGCGGCTCATCTTCCGCACATATCTTCAAACTGTTTGCTTGGGAAACTCTAATCCTGATAGGTTTTTCTTTTACTATTATTGTATTGATAATCGTCGCTTTAGGAAATAACGCTCCTCTTTTTGATTACTTTTTGAACCTAAAAAATATCAGCATTGTCCTCCTGATTATCTTAGTTATTTCGGCGATAACAATTACCATTCCGGGGTTGATGCTGGCCTCTGTTCCGGCCAAGCAAATCTATCAAAAAGTGATTAGCTCAAAACGCGGTTGGAAGCAAGTGTTGTTGTTAGTCCAATTTTCAGGCATTGCATTTATTATCAATATCATCATCATCACTTTTGCGCAATATCACTTTGCCATGAATTTAGATGTGGGGTATAATATGGATAATGTGGCGCAAATTGAGCTGAGGTCGTTGATGGTGAGAGAGGAAGAGGAGCAGATTCTATTGATTCAGACCTTGCAGCAAGAGCTATCCCGATTGCCGTTTGTGGAGCATACAGCCACCGCGGAGATGTCTCCGTTGGACGGATACGGCGGTGCCGGAATTACTGATAGTAATCATAATACGCTTTTCACCGCACGCGGTGTACACGCAGACCCTAACTATTTGCAAACCTTAGGATATGAGCTATTGGCAGGAAGGTCTTTTAATAAAAAGCGAGAAGTTGTTGTGAATGAGCTGTTTGTGGAGAAGATGGGATGGACGGATAATCCGATTGGGAAAGAGGTTCCGCGATATGGAACGGTTGTCGGTGTAGTGAAGAATCCGATCGGAAGTGTATTTCGCGGCATCTTGCCCACCATATTCAGTATGCCCATCGTTAATCCGCTCACCCTTTTCGTCTCCATGTCGGAGGTGACAACCGAGAGTTTAACCCAACTGAATCAGGTTGTGCAAGAAGTGATTCCGAATGAAGCGGAACGTTTTATATGTATTCGAACCGCATACAATTCGGGAAATCAGTTTATCGCTGTGATTGGTTATATGATCGTGGCGGCGGTTACTCTCTTGATCTTAATCACCTTGATGGGTTTGCTCGGTTTTGTTGCCGATGAGATTCGCCGACGGAGCAAAGAGATTGCCATCCGAAAGGTGTTCGGTGCGGAATCATCCGATGTTATCCGGATGGTACTGAACTCATTGGTCATTACCACACTCATCGCATTGATTATCGGCTCTGTCGCTGCCTTTTTTACGGGAAGATTACTGTTGCAGTTCTTTCTATTGAAGATCACTCTCTCGCCTCTCATCTTCGTTGCCGGCAGTGTGATTGTCTGTGTCATCATCTTCATTGCTACTTGGCTGAAAACAAGGCTAATGCTTCGAAATAATCCTCTGGAGAATTTGCAGAAAGAGTAGGATTACTTACCCTGCACCCTGCACGCTATAATTCCGTGATCATCGCGCAAGTGCATGGCACCTCCCTGACAATATTTGAAGTGTTCGCATTGCCGGCATTTCCCTTCCCGCATCCAGTTGCGATGCCTCATAATCTGAAACTTATCTTCCCAAATATCCAATTATTGCTGTCCGGTAAAACTTTCAATAATGTCTTCAAATTTTTGAAGACCAGTTGAATAGAATCGCTTTACAAAATAAGGGCTTACTATTTTATCGAGTGGCATTTCATAGACTAAATTATGTTTATTGGGAAAGAATGCCTGAAAAAGCGACATACTTTATAATGGCTCCAAACTACTGCCATGTCAAGTATAAATGTTCTCAACTACTCCCCTCATTTTAAGAAAATGATTTTCTTTTTCCATGTTCTTTTGTTTGATCAAAAGAACCAAAAATCAATGCTTTGCGACCGCCACCCGCTCTGCCAATATCTC